>JAZRSE010000026.1:0-10641 GCA_045651305.1 Candidatus Scatosoma sp.
TACCCCTGCCTCGTATGCGCCACGGGCAATCGCTTGGTTTGTCAAAATCAGTTCTTTCATAATCTATCTCTCTTTTCCTTTTATTATCCTACGTATTTTGTTTTTAGCCTTTTATCTACGATAAAAAACGAATATTTTTCCTATTATAGCACACACGCACGCGCAAAGTCAATAACCCAGCCGAAAAAAATAAGAAAAAAACTGCCCCTTATGGGGCAGTTATGCTTATACTTATTCTTTTTTACACAAACAACGCTCTAAACGGCGCAGGCACGCTTGCCGCTATACACATTTCCGCTTTCGTTACGGGGTGTAAAAAGGTCAATTTGGAGGCGTGCAACCCCAAGCGTTTTAAGGGGTTTTTCGTACAACCGTACTTATCGTCGCCTACAACGGGATGCCCAAGCGATTGCATATGCACACGGATTTGGTTCTTCTTGCCCGTTTCAATTTGCACTTTCAAAAGGGAGTATTGCTCGCTCTCTTTCAAAACGGTATATTTCGTAATCGCCTTTTGTCCCGTAACGTCTTGCGTGGAATACATAAGGTTGTTTTTGTTCTCTTTGAGGTAGGAAACGATGGTATCCTCTTTCTTTTCCATCACTCCCTCGACGACGGCGTAATATTCTCGAAGAGTTACGCTCTCGTTCCAATGCATTTTCAACATAGAATATACTTTCGGGTTTTTCGCAAACACGAGCACGCCCGACGTTTCCTTGTCAATGCGATGCAAAATGTAGGGACGAACGTTTTTGCCGTTTTGTTGTAAGTACTCGAAAACGTGCGCGAAAGCACACTCCGTTTCGTTATCGCTTTCCACCGAAAGCAAGCCGACGGGCTTGTCGATAGCGATAAAATCCTCGTCCTCGTAAATGATTTTAACCGTCGTTTGTTCCCTTTTGCCGCGCGGCTCTCTTTCCCGTTTGTCCGTATTGCGCTTGGGCGCTTGGGCAATGTTTCCCTGCACGCTCTTTTTCGAAAGCTTTACCTCGTCGTCCTTGCCAAGAGGGAAATCGAACTGCGTCACCACGCTGCCGTTGACAAGCACTTGCCGTCTTGCAAGCAACGATTTTACGTTGTTTCTCGACGTGTTGCATTTGCGGAGCAAAAACTCCATAAGCGTATCGCTTTTATTCACTTTGTAAATAGCCGTATAGGGGTTGTCGCCGTATTTAGCAGGCGAGCGAGGCGTTTTTTCACCGCGTACCTGCCCCGTCATTTTCCCTTTTACAGTTTTTTCAACGCGTACATGTCCCGTGCGTTTTCCGTTTTCTACTCTTTTATCCATAGTGTTTCCTTATAGTTCAAAAGGGTCGTCATCCCTTTTATTTTTCCTTTTCTTGGGTTTATCTTCTACGACGTAGATGCCCTTTTGCCACTTCTTTTTTCTTCGCCACGTAGCAATACTTCTAATAAGCGTGCCTGTGAAGAATAAGGCTATGTTGCCAAACGCAACAAGAATTGCAATTCGCTCTATCCACGTGTAAAAAATCATCATAAGCGCAAGGAAAACGAGATCGAAAATCGCAAGCCATTTCATCTTGATTGGGATAAAGAAAAAGAGCAATACTTGATGATTGGGGTATAGAATTGCAAACGCTAAAAATAGGGATAGATTGAGATAATACACCGTCGCATAGCCCGTTATAAAACCCGAGGCTATCGAACAAAGCACGCCGCTAAAATAGAATGCGTTGAACTTAAACGCGCCCCAAGTGCGCTCTAACGAGCTGCCAATAAGCCAATAGAAATACAAAGAAATCATTAACAATAAGGGGTTAAACTCGGTAGAAACGAATAAAAAGGTGACTACCCTCCACACCTGTCCGCGCAGGATAGCGGCTTTGTTAAAGTTGATATAACTATCTATCAAAATGCCCGTATTAAGGTACACGATATAATTGACAAGCCAAACAAACGCCGTACCGACGACGATAATCGTCATCAGGTTTTTCAGCGCAAACTTGCCCATTTTTCTATCCAATTTATCCAACAAAGGCTCTCTCATAGTCTATTTATAACCTATTTTTTGCGCTTTAATCGCTCCGCCCTTTCAATCCGCCTTGCGTGCAAGGCACACGAGCGTTTCCACGTGCTTGGTTTGAGGGAACATGTCGTAGGGCTGTATCGACGATATGGCATAATACCCAGCCAAGCCGTTTTCCGTATAATCGGGGTTTTTCACCAATTCCCCTTTCTCGTTTTCTATCAAGCTGCCCGTCAAAACACCTAAATCACGCGCAAGCGTGGCAGGATTACAAGAAATAATCGTCAACGTGGGAATACCGCTTGCAAGCAACGCCTTTAACACGCTACGCGCTATGCCTGCCCTCGGCGGGTCGAGAATTAAACGCAATTTCTCCCCCTTTTCTTTCTCCATAACGGAGGGCAATTTTTCCTCTACGTATCCGCAAATATTCGTCATATTCGTAAGCGCGTTCTTCGCCTTTAATTTATCGGCGCACTCACTCGCCTCTTTTTCCAGCTCTATCCCGTACACTCGTTTTGCCTTTTTAGCAATCATCGCCGTCAAAAGTCCGCCGCCCGAGTATGCGTCAATCACCACTTCATCGCCGCTTTCCACCACGCTATCAAGCGCGCTTTCGTACAATTTCGTACGCACGTTTTCGTTCACCTGCAAAAAGGTTACGGGGCCTGCCTCGTACAAAATCCCCTGTTCTTCCCCCTCGAAAAATCCGTCGCCGTAAACAAGCGAAAATTCCTCGCCGAAAATAACGTTGGTATCTTTATCGTTCACGTTCAAATACAGCGTAAAAGCGGCAAATTCCGCGCGTAAAAGCGCAATCAGCGTATCTACTTGGCGCAGCCCGCGTTTGGCGCACACAAGCGTAAAAATGAACTTTCCGCCAATCTCACGGGCAACGACGTGGCGCAACGTACCCGTTTTATTCTCCTCGTCGTATCCCTTTACGCCCGTTTCTTGCACAAAGCGTTTGATAACGCGGATTAGCGTTTCCGCCCAAGTGGGGTGAATCGCGCATTTTTCAAGCGGAATAATACGATGCGAGTGTTCCGCATAAAACCCAATAACGGTGTTTCCCTCTCTATCCACGCCGATAGGCAGCTGCAATTTATTTCTATACCCGTAAGGGAAATCGCTTTGAATTGCAGGGGGGACGTCCACGTTCAAGCCGCCGATTTTACGCAAAGCGTCCTTAACCACGCCCCCTTTATGCAAAAGCTGACTTTTATAATCGAAGTGTTGAAAGCAACAACCGCCGCACTTTTCAAACACCTCGCACGCAGGCTTTACACGAGCTTGGGCAGGCGTGAGTATCTCTTCCACCTTGCCATAGCCGATATTCCCCTTTACTTTCAACACCTTAAAGCGTACCTTTTCCGTAGGCAAAGAGTAAGGCACGAAAAAAGTTACCCCCTCGTGCCTAATAATTCCTTCTCCGTTCGAGCCTATACCGATTACTTCGGCACAAACGCTTTCATTTTTCTTAATCATTTTTCTTTCGCCTTGATAAACGTTTATTTTTTGCTGATACGACGTACCAACTCTCTCGCCCAAATTCGCCATTTGAACATAAAATAATCGTATGCGATAAACACCGCCGTGCCTACCACCAAAATAATAAGTATAATATATTTATCTATAAAAGGGATGGACGTGGTGATGGCAAACACTACCTTCCACGCCACGTACACCGTCGCGTCAAACCATATCGCCTTTGCAAAACAGGCTATCCAACGATTGATTTTCGTTTTCAACTGCAACTCGTTTACAAGCGGATGCAAGCCGAAAAACATCACGAAGGGAATTAACTCCCAAAAACGGAAGGACGCAAACAACAACGACAATAAAGAGGTTGCCACGTACGCAAATACGAACCCACGCCAGCTTTGCTGGCAAAGGGGCAACATCAATGCGATACTCGCCGCTAAATACGCCGTGAACAGGAAAAAACCCGAATACACCCCCACCGTCAAAAATATCGTTGCAAGCGCGCACGATAACGCGGCAATCGCTATTTCATAAGCAGATATTTTTTTCATATCTTACGACAAGCAACAATTACAACAAGCGTTCGCACACATATTCGCGCAGCAACAAGTCATACAATCTCCGCAAACGTTTCCGCCCATTTGCTCGTCACGCATAGGCGCGGAATTAACGTACGGGTTTTGCTTTGGCTCGTTTTGTTTTTCGTAATCGTTTTTGGCGTTCATCTTGCCGTATGCGTTACGGTATTTGAGGTTGTCAGGGTCCATTTGCATAGCAATTTCAAGTTGTTTCTTGCTATCGTTCATCCAATTCTTCTTATAGAAAACAACCGCTTGCAAATAATGCCACTCTGCGTTGCGTTCGTTGAAATTATCGAGCGCCGCTTGTGCCTCGTTCACCTTATTTTCTTTCAAGAGCGCCGCAACGTACTCCAAAGAACCGTCCCCGCTTGCTTGCGTGTTTTGTTCCTTTCTCGCCGCCTTAATTTCTTTATACGCCACGTCGAGCTTGGTCAGGTTTCTCGCAGCCTCGTTGCCTGCCTCCCCGTCTTGCCATCTCTCCTCCGCGTACTTTTCACGCAGTTCTTGATAACGTCTATCAAGCTCTTCGTCCGTTGCGTCTTGGTTCAAACCCAAAAATTCGTAATGTTCGTTCATTTTATCTCCCTTCGACTGTTCGCCGAGTTATTTATATAGTAGTATCTTCCTTTTCAGCCTTTCTATCCGTTTTACAGCCCTTGCAACCGTTGCCTTTCATAACGTTTTTCGTCATCATCGGCAAGCCGCGAAGAAGTATGTTATCGGTTAAATCGTGATTGAAATGAAAGGGAATTTCTTTTAGATTTTCACGAATATCGTGGAATATAGCGTGAAAGGCAAAGCGTACCTCTTCCCCCATCTTCCCCTCTAACAAGGCAGTTTTGCACTCCGCGCCGTACGCGAGCAAAAAGGGGTTGTACGCGCCCTTTTTCTTGTCCTTATCGTAATCGTCCAAAGCGTCGATTAAATAAATCCATTTCCCTACCAAATAGAAAAGATTGTAGGTGTATTCGCTTGCTTTTTCGCCCAAAGCGTAGGAGGAAAACTGCGCCAAAATCGTCGCCGTAGCGTCGGCGGCACGGTCTATACTGTCCACCTTGGCACTCTCCACTTCCTCTTGCTTGGCAAGATTTTCTCGAACGGTTTTCTCTATTTCGGGGTATGCTTTTTTCGCGCGTTTATACCCCTTTTTGAACAGGAAACGCTTGCCTCGCCCCTTGCCCTCGTCCATAATATCGTCCGTGTATTTATAATAGGCAAGCAGTACGTTCAATGCGCCCAATTTCCTTGTCAGCTCGTCCACGTCCGCCATCATTTTATAGCGGATACAATGGGTTAAACAATGAGATTTTTCAATACGCACGTCCTCGCCCAAGATATTGTGCAGGATAACGGATAAAAAGGTGACGTCGTAGGAAAGACCTATCCTCGCCGTTTGACCGCAAACCTCGCCAATACCCTTGCAAACGCCGCAATACATCGCCTCGTATAAAGTTTTATCCTTGATATATAAATACGGCGTATCCGTACGAACGTAACCGAACATACCTTCTCCTATTACGCTATCATTATAGCACAGCAAATAAGATTATACAACCGCAAAAATGCAGTTCTATAATAAATCACTAATATTTCACAAGGCTTACAAACAACGTAAGCCTTGCAACGATTATTCTTTTACAGGCGCAGGCACGGGCACAATTTCCCCGTCTGCAAACTTCTCAATCAACGCCGACATCTTCCCTAAATCGTTCTCCACAACCGTCTTGAAACGGATGGGCTTATAACGAAGTTCCATAAGGTTCTTGGGCGGTTTCATTGCCGTAAGCAAGTTCAAACGCTTAATCCCCTTAAAGCTATCCTTAACGTCGTTGCCCGAAAGCGCGTACAATACGTCTTGCGGGAATTTATACGGGTTTGCCGTGGAAAGCACGACGATAGGCGTTTCGTCAATAACTTCGCCGTCCTCGTTCTTTTTCAACGTGTAGCAGTATTGGTCGCATACCGCAAGCGCAACGCCCGTGTGCGTGTCCATCGCGTAGCCGAAATCTTCAAACGTTTCGTACATCGCCTCTATCATATCGTCTTCGCTAGCAAATCCGCCGAAGAATTCTTTATCAAGCACCGCTTTTTCTTTTGCCGTAATCGAGTATTCCTTCTTCTCCGCCAAATCGTTCATACGTTCCGCCGTGAGCTTTGCGTTACGGCCGCTAATCTCGAAAATCAAGCGTTCCAAATTGGAAGAAACGAGAATATCCATCGAGGGGGACATCGTGCGGAAGAAGTTGCGTTTTACGTCGTACACGCCCTTTTTGAAGAAATCGGAAAGAACTTTGTTACGGTTGGACGCACAAACGAGTTTTCTAACGGGCAAGCCCATTTGTTTTGCATACCAGCCTGCGAGAATATCGCCAAAGTTACCCGTAGGCACAACGAAATCAATTTCGTCGCCCAACTGAATTTGTCTTGACGTCAACAAATCGAGATACGCCGAGAAATAGTAGGCAATTTGCGGCGCTAAACGCCCGAAGTTAATCGAGTTCGCGCTGGAAAGTCTTACCCCTTTCTTCGCCATTTTTTCATTGAACTCGGCAGAAGAGAACATTTTTTTCACCGCGCGTTGGCAATCGTCGAAGTTGCCTTTTACCGCCGCCACGAATACGTTGTTGCCGTCTTGCGTGCACATTTGCAAACGTTGCATTTTCGCAACGCCCTCGTCGGGATAGAACACCGCCACTTTCGTACCCTTTACGTCGCGGAAACCTTCCAACGCCGCTTTACCCGTATCGCCGCTTGTTGCCGTGAGAATTAAAATATCGTCGTTGCAACCGGTCACTTCGCTGCTCTTTTTCAAAAGGTAGGGAAGAACGGTAAGCGCCATATCCTTAAACGCGCAAGTAGGGCCGTGGAAAAGTTCCAACACGAATAAATTGCCATTTACTTTTACAAGGGGTGCAGGGTCGTTCCCCGTGAACGTTGCGTACGCTTTTTCGCAAATTTCTTTAAGATAATCCGCGCCCAAATCGTCGGCAAGATATTTCCCTAATACGAACGCCGCGCGTTCGGGATAGTTCATATTTGCCATTTCTTGCATTTCTTCTTGGGTGATAACGGGGAATTTTTCAGGTACGTATAACCCGCCGTTATCCGCAAGCCCTTTCACAATCGCTTGTGCGCCCGTTACTTTTTCTCCGCCTCTCGTACTGATAAAATACATTTTTATTACCTGCCTTTGGTATAATTATCCCTATTTGTGGTTGCGTTTTATTCAAAAACGCCAAAAAACACGCCAAAACGGACAGATTTCTCTCATCTGCCGCCTGACATACCTGTCTTTCTACTGAATATGCTGTTTTTATGCTACTGTAAAAAGTATTGAAAAGCCGAACGGAAAAGACCGCTCGGCTAATCTTTCAAAAGAATACCGTTCGTCTTATTATGGCAACGGCTGCAAATTAAAGATACTTCGTAACGAAATCGGGAAGTTCTTCTTTCGCTGCGGAAACGGATACGGTGATAACCATATTGTTGTTCTTTGCCACTTTGTCAAGCATATAGAAGAACGCCGCAAGTTCCGCAACGGGTTTGCCTGCAATACGAACAACGCCGTCGATGAATACGTACTCGTTATCGTTGTTGCCTGCAATAACGCCTTTTACAAATCCGCAAAGCGCACCTTCGCCTGCGATATCGTATTCGCTCGTATCAATAAAACGTACTTCGCGTTCTAAATCATACATATAGCGCTTGCTATCGGTGATGTAAATAAGATGCCCTTTCGCGTCTTTAACCGCTGCGTTAGCCGCGTCAATCATCATCTTGGTTTTACCAGTACCTTTTGCGCCGTAAATTACTTTAATCATAATAGTAATCCTCCCAGATTTTGTCGTACACCCCGAACTTGGAAGGTCTCCTGATTCAGGTTACATATAGTTTACCAAATTTTTCGTACAATTTCAATACCTTTAAGAAAAATTTTTGCCACTTTTCACAACTTTTTTTCGATTTTTTTATAAACGAGAAACCCCGACGTACAAAAGCGCCAAAAAACGGGCGATTTCTCGCCCGTTTGCGTTGTTTGAGGTTATCCTATAACGCTTTGCGAAAAAATATCAAAACGGCTTGGACGCGCCGTCCAAGCCGTTTATTTTAATCAAAAATCTTACGCCAAACCCTCTACGAAACGCTTAATTCTTGCTAAGCCCTCTTCGATGTCCGCCTCGCTCAATGCGTAGGAAAGACGTACGCAGTCGTCCGCGCCAAACGATACGCCGGGCACGGTTGCCACCTTTTCGCTTTCCAAAAGCGCGTCCGCAAACGCAATCGAATTATCAATCACTTTGCCTTGATAGCTCTTGCCGTACAAACCGTCTACAACGAGCATTACGTAGAACGCGCCATCAGGCTCTACCGATGCAACGCCGTCGATTTCCGCAATGAGTTTCAAAAGTTTTGCTCTTCTATTATCGAACACGTTTACCATTTCTTGGATTTCTTCATCGGAAGATGCGAGCGCCTCAATCGTTGCGTATTGGGAAATGGAGCAAGCGTTGGAGGTTGCGTGGCTTTGGAAGGAATCGATTGCCTTTGCAATATCCTTGGGTGCGGCAAGGTAGCCTACACGCCAGCCCGTCATCGCGTACGTCTTGGAAACGCCGTTAATTACGATAGTCAAATCTTGCATCTTTTCGCTGCACTTTGCAATGGAGAAAGGTTTTACGCCGTTGTAGCAAAGCTTTTCGTAAATTTCGTCCGCAAGCACGAAGATTTCCGCCTCTTCGCAAACTTTTGCAATCGCACGGACTTCTTCTTCGTTATACACCGCGCCCGTGGGGTTGGAGGGAGAGTTGAAGATAAGCATCTTCGTCTTGGGCGTAATCATCGCTTTCAAGTCTTCCGCGGAGAATTTGAATTTGTTTTCCTTTTTGCACTCCAAATATACGGGCGTTGCGCCGCATACCTTTACCACTTCGGGATAGGTAAGCCAATAAGGCGCAGGGATAATTACTTCGTCGCCCTCTTCAAGCACCGCATAGCAAGCGTTGAAAATAGAGTGTTTTGCACCGTTGGAAACGATGATTTGCGAAGGTTCGTAGCAAAGCCCGTTATCCTTTTTGAATTTCTCACAAATTGCTTTACGCAAGGGCAACAAACCCGAGGAGGGCGTGTATTTAGTGTGACCCTTGTCAAGCGCCACTTTCGCCGCGCTAATGATATGTTCGGGCGTGTTGAAATCGGGTTCGCCAACGCCGAAAGAAACTACCTTTTCCCCTGCCTCTTTCATCGCCTTTGCTTTTGCGGAAATTGCGAGCGTCAACGAGGGCGAAAGCGTAGTCATTCTGTTTGCAATTCTGTTTTTCATAGGTGTTTTTCTCCGTAATTTGTATTCACGTTACTATTCTACTACCTTTTTCAAAATAAAGCAACTTTTATGCTATCCTTTTTTGAAAATTCTTCAAAAATAATCGAAAATTTTAGAGTAAAGTATTGATATTATTCGTTTTGTCGATTGATTTAATCGAGAAAAAACGGCGATTTTTCGCCGTTTTGACTTGTCGTTATTGCGTGACGATTACTTGTGCGTAGCGCAACACTTTATCGCCTTTTTTATAGCCTTTCACGTACACTTGCTTAACGATTCCGCTTTCTTCGCCCTCCTGCGCAGGCATTGCCATAATCGCCTCCGCAACGTCTACGTTGAACGGCTCGCCAACGGGGTTAATTTCCTCTACGCCCTCGCCTTCGAGCACCTTTTTATACGCTTTTAACACCATATCCAAGCCCTGTTTGGTGTTCTCGTCCGTAATGGACGCCAAAGCGCGTTCGAGGTTGTCCCCAATAGGGAACAGTGCGGAAATTACGTCGTTTCTACCCTCGTTATAGCGTTGCGCCGATTGCATTTGCGTACGACGGCGGTAGTTTTCGTATTCGGCGGTAACGGCATACCATTTACGCTTATTCTCTTCCGCCTCTTCAAGCGCTTTTGCAAGCTCTTCCGCCTTTTTATTGCACTTCTTCTTTTCCGTTTTTACTTCTTCTTTTACGGGCGTTTCTTCCGCCAATTCTTCTTTCAATTCTTCCTTTTCCATAATACACCGACCTTTTTTCTTTCCTATTATTTATAAAGCAAATTACCCCTTTCTAAACACCTTTCTTCCCTTTTATTCGCAGGAAAAACTCATTTTTTCGCATTGACGAAGGATAAAGGCGGGTTAACGGCGGCTCACCGCTTAAAATTCAAGGTGCGCGTATTTATCTCTACGGGAATAGCGATAGAAAATAGCCTTTCTGCCAATTACCGCAACGGGAACTGCCTCTAAAAGTTCGGCAACGTTTTCCGCCAAGTTTCTCGCGTCGTCGTCCGCCGTTTCCAAGATGTTCACCTTGATAATTTCGTGCGCGTCAAGCGCGTCGGAAAGCGTTTTTAAGAGGTTGTCCGTGACGCCACCTTTCCCAATTTGCGTAACGGGCGATAATTTCGCCGCGATGGATTTTAATTTACTTCTTTGTTTGCTCGTAATATTTTCGCTTGTAACGATATTCATTATATTTTCCTTTTTATCTTGTATTATACTAACTTTTTCTAACCTTTACGGCACGAAATCGAACTCGACGTCGCCGATAGAAACG
>JAZRSE010000027.1:0-6219 GCA_045651305.1 Candidatus Scatosoma sp.
TGCTTGGGCAATTCTTGAATATCGTAATACGCCTTATACGACGGGTCGTTGCAAGGGATTGCGATAATTTTTTCGTCAAGCGAACCGCCGTCTATCATTTTGATAACGCCTATGGGATAACACGTAACGAGCGTTGCGGGATAAATCGCCTCGCCGCAAAGCACGAGTACGTCTAACGGGTCGCCGTCGTCCGCCAGCGTACAAGGGATAAAACCGTAGTTTGCAGGGTAAACCGTAGACGTATACAACACCCTGTCCAATTTCAACAAACCCGTTTCTTTATCCAATTCGTATTTCGCTTTACAGCCTTTGGGAATTTCAATAAACGCCTCGAATTGTTTCGTCGTGATACGCTCCAAAGAAACGTCGTGCCAAACGTTCATAAACACCTCTCTTTGAATTCCTAATTCTCTCAATATTTTTAACAACGTTACCATTTTAACACATTTTGCATTTTTTGGCAAGAATATGCGCCCGTTTTTTTATTCTTTTTTCGCAATTTTTTCTCTTTTTTTCTTAAAAAGAAAAGTTTGCCTTGCGCCTCACCCCGTTAAAAAAAACCGTACCTGCCCCATTTTAACCTATTTACAAGCCACCATGTATGCGTTGAACGCGCTTTTTCGCCCCTCAAAACGCCCTCGTTTTTTAAGCGGCGTTTTCTCGGTTGTTTTTCGCTTAAATTTTTGTGATTTTTCGCCCAAATCCGCCGCCAATTTTCGCCGTTTTTCAAATGATTTCTTCCCAATTTTTTACGATAGATTTACACCAAAATACATACCAAACGAATACCCAAAAGACGACATTACTCGCCTTTGCTCGTAGCGTCGCAACAAACCGTTTGAGGCGGTCTTTTACACGCTTTTTCATCTTTTGTTGCTCGCGTGAACTCGTGCTAATCCACGCTTTCAAGCGGCTCGACAACGCCAAAAAACGGACAGCGAAAACCGCTGTCCGTTTTTGGCGCAGAAGACGAGATTTGAACTCGTGCCACCAGTTAAGATGCTACTCCCTTAGCAGGGGAGCCCCTTGAGCCACTTGGGTACTTCTGCATAGCTCGTTTGTTTCAAAAGCTATACTACTATATCATATTTTTTTCGCCTTGTCAAAGCTTTTTGCGTAAAAAATAAAAAAACTTTTTCGAAATTTGCCGCCGCCCGTCTTTCCCATCCTTTTATTGACGTAACGAATAAGAAAATCCATAAATTTATACTTTCAAATACTTGATTTTTTTCGCAAAATGTTTTACAATAAAATCGTTGCAAATCGCAATAAAAATTTTTGAGGTGCGTTATGAACGTTATTATTACTGAAAATTATGAAGAAATGAGCAAAAAGGCTGCCGAAATTATTATCGACATCGTAAAAAACAATCCAAGCGCTATCCTTGGACTTGCTACCGGTTCGAGCCCTATCGGCACGTATCAAAATATGATTAAAGACCACAAGGAAAACGGCACGTCTTACAAGAACGTTAAAACCGTTAACCTCGACGAATACGTTGGCCTTACCAAAGACCACGACCAAAGCTACGCTTACTTTATGCGTACCAACCTTTTCGATTCCATCGACATCGACCAAAACAACACCAACCTCCCTTGCGGCAGCGCGGCGGACACTCAAAAGGAATGCGACCGTTACAACGCACTTTTGGAAACGATGAAACAAGACGTACAAGTGCTTGGGCTTGGCTCGAACGGCCATATCGGTTTCAACGAACCCAACACCCCCTTCGAATCGGTTACGCACCTTGTAGATTTGACGGAAAACACCATTAAAGACAACTCCCGTTTGTTCGCGTCCATCGACGAAGTTCCTCGTCAAGCGCTCTCTATGGGTATTAAAAACATTATGCAAGCCAAATCGATACTTATGGTTGTTTCGGGCAAGAACAAAGCGGAAGCGGTTAAAGGTATGGTAAAAGGCGAAGTAACGCCCGCTCTTCCCGCGTCCGTTTTGCAACTTCATCCTTTCGTAACCATCGTTTGCGACAAGGACGCTGCAAGCTTGCTTTAACCCCCCCTTTTCTTCAAAAAAACGATACCTTATACGCAATGGTTTTTCGCCGTTGCGTATTTTTTTATTAAAAAAATTGCCAAACCGAAAAATATACGCCATTTTTTTTATAAATTACTTGATTTTTTCGCGCGCGTATGGTAAAATTATTATAGGTCATTATGGCGTACCAGCGGTTTTTTCGCAAAAAACACGCTCGTCGCATAAGCAAACGGGATTTGAAAAAAATTAACATTAGGAGATATATTTATGAAAAAGACTAGAAGATTTGGTGCACTTTTCGCAGCGGCTATCCTCGCGCTTGGTATGGGCGCGCTTGCAGCTTGCGGCGACGACAACGACGGTGCAAACAACGGGGGAAACACGGAACAAGGCGAGGAAGTAGTTACCGACGCTTACGTTATCTACGTAAAAGACGCAAACGGCAACCCTATCTCCGGCTTACAAGTTGGTATCTGCGAATACAACAAGGAAACGGGCGAAAAGAGCAACTGCAAAATGCCTCAAACCACCAACGATAAAGGCAGAGTAGAATTTGGCGGCAACACTTTCCCTGAAAGCGTTTATATCTTTAATACCGACTTCCTCGATTCTACCGATTACAAAACGAAAAACGAGAAAGACATCTTCGAAGATTATGGTGTATACACCGTTGTTCTCAAAGCAAAATAATCCACTATTGATAAGGAAATTTTATGAGAAAAATTAAGAAACTCCTCTTACTTACCCTTGCTTGCCTCACCATCTTCACGATGGGCGCAATCACCGCTTGTAAAGACGACACCCCCAACGACGACGGCACGAATACCGAGCAAGGCGGCGAACAGGGCGGCGGCAATAACGACGGCGGCAACGGCGGCAACAACGACGAAACCCCTGACGAACCCGACCCTTTGGCATACGTATATAAAATTCGTACGCAATCGGAAGGCGGCTTTGGCTTAAAAGACGTCAACGTTACTCTTTTCGACGGCGAAACGAAAATTGCGTCCGTCAACACCAACAACGAAGGCAACGCGTTTTTCACCGATGAACACGTTTCTTCCCTTGGCAACTATCGCGTAGAGTTTGAAAACGTACCCGCAGGTTGGAGCGTAAAAGACGAAACGATTACCTACCAAACCTCCACCGTTTCCGGCTCGAACCTCAACGTTAATTTCGCGGCGTCCGTTATCAAAAACGTAGAAACGCCCGAAACAAAAGTGTACCGCCTTGGCGACGTTATGTACGATTTCGAAGTGGCGGCGGCGTCGGGCACTACGTACAAACTCTCCGACGTATTGGAAGAAAAGAAGATGGTGCTTATCAACTTCTGGGCGTCCTGGTGCGGACCTTGCCAATCGGAATTCCCTGCGATGAAAACGGCGTACAGCGCTTACGAATCGTACGTGGAAATTTTCGCAGTAACCATCGACTCGGGCGATACTCCTGCGAAAATCAATAGAGATTACGATTTCAACTTCCCTGCAATCGGGTATCCCAGCAGCAATACCATTACCACGCACTTTAACACGAGCGGCGGTATTCCTATGTCCGTTGTTATCGACAGATACGGCGTTGTTTCCTATATCCATACGGGTAGTATGGTTGCCGTAGAAGACTTCGAAAACCTCTTCGATATGTTTATCGCGGACGACTACGTACAAACGGTTATCTCCTCGGAAGACGGCGGCGCAGGCGGCAACGAAACATTGGATTGGGCAACCCCCAACGTATCCAAACCCAATATCGAAGATGTGAAAAACGCTTTCTCGGGCGCAAGCAACGATTTCGAATACAGTTGGGAAGACGACGTGAAGTCTTGGCCTTGGCTTATCGGTACGGATGCGGACGGCAAGTATTTGGCGGCGTCCAACAAGCAAGTAGACTATTCCTACGCAACGCTCAACGTAGACTTTACCGCACAGGCAAACACGGTGCTTGCGTTTGATTACTCCCTTTCTACGGAGGCGGCTGCCGATATTCTTTACGTTATGATTGACGGAACGGTTATCCACTCCCTTTCGGGTATGCAATCGACGTGGAAGACCTGCTACTCCTACGTATTTGAAAACGCGGACGCAGGCGAACACAGACTTTCCCTTATCTTTATGAAAGACGCCACCGCATCGAGCGACGACGACGTATTCGTTAGAAACCTTCGTTTCCTTGCGAAATCGGAACTTCCTACGGAAGAACTTAATTTGGATATCGTACGCCACGCGGCAAGCGATTGGAACAACCCCAGCAATTATCAAGCAGGCGGCGCAAAGACGACGAAGTTCAATAGCTACGTTAACGTAAAATTGGGCGCGGACGGTTATTACCACGTTATCCCTGCCAACGCAGACGCGGATTACGTAGTCAATCTTGAAACCGACCCCTTGCTCTTTGCGGATATTATGAACAGTACCCGTTGGAATAAGTACGATTTGTGGCAGCTTGCCTACAACGGCTTGCTCGTTTACCAAGGCTTTGATTTGGAAGAGGCGGTAGAACAATTCGCTTGGGCGGCAAACGAATCGGCAAACGGCTTTATGCCCGTAACCGCCGACTTGAAAGAGCTTTTAGACCTTATCGCACAAATCGACAACGTTTACGGACAGGCAAAAGACCAAAACGACAACCCCTCTCGCGTAAACTACTTCGACGAAACCTGCCACTTGTCCTATTATGAAAACGAGTGGTTGGAATTCTGCTTGTATTACGACCACTACGGCAACACCCCTCAAATGGGCGACCCCACGCGCGGCATCACCTTCGAGGGCGCAATTGAAATTTTTGAAGGCAAAAACCATATCAACTGTTTCAAATCTATGGTACCCGTAGGCATTAAACACAAGTTCACCCCGACGAAATCGGGCGTATACCATTTCTATTCGATGGTAGGCAAAGAATTCTTCGACACGGGCGAAAGCTACAACCCTCAAATGTGGCTCGTTGACAGCGACAAGCAAACCTTCCTCGCTGAAAATGCAGACTACTTGATTCACCACACGGAAAACCCCGAAAACTTCGATATCAAGTACTATTTGGAGGCAGGCAAGACGTATTACTGCTTGTTTGGGTTCTTCCTCAACGCTACGGGTGAATTCGATATGAGCATTGATTACCTCGGCACGTATTACGACAAAGGCTTGACCAACTGTGCGGTTGGCCCTTACACGATGAATATGGTTACGAGCGAAACGTACGTACCTGGCGCGCAAAACATCCTTTACGACGCAGAAAACGACGTTTACCGTGTAGCAAACAAGCAAGGCGTGTTCCTTGGCGATATTTACGCTGGTTTGGACGATAAGGTATATTGGGATTTAGTCAACCCTACCTTCCTCTTCCCTTCCAGCAATATGTCCGTAAAAATCAACGACGCGCTTGCAAACGTGAAAGACGAAACGAAACGCTTGTTCTACTTGCCTAACGAAAACGGCAAATATACCGACTATACGGAAATTATGAGCGATTATTTGTTCGACGCAAATATGAACGATAACGAATTGACGGGTATGATTGCCGTTAATGCGGAATTGATGCATATTATGTTGGAATTCACCAAGAGATACGACGGTTTTGGCGGCGTTCCCAACTCTTGGCAAATGATGTGCTACTACTATCAACCTCTCGGCCAACAAAGCTAATGTAAATGGGAGAAAATTATGAGAACCTGGAAAAAACTTACCACGTTATTGCTCGCTTTGATGATGAGCGCACCCTGCGCTCTTCTCACGGCTTGCGGTGACGATACGGGCGACGACAACGGCGGCCCTTCCACCGAACAAGGCGGCGGCAATCAAGACGGTGGCAACCAAGGCGGCGGTGGCAATCAAGGCCCTGTTTATCAAGAATTCACTTACGACACGGAATCCTACGAAACCCCTGGTAGCGAATACAATCGCTACCGCGGTCAAGAGGGCTATTACGAAATCACCCTTTCGGCAGGGCAAACGAGATTTTATTCCTTCTCGGTAACGCAAGCAGGGCAATACGCTTTGGTTACGTTAGCGGAAAAAGACGGGCTCAAAATCGAGCAGATGTCCGCAAGCGAGCATTTTATGCCCGAAAGCGGAACGCCTGCCACGGTGCAAGAAGACGGCACGCTTTATTCCTACGTGCATTGCTCCACCTCGCACTACAATAGTTCTTGGAGAGCAACGTATAAAATTTCCACGACGACCAACGTAACCGTAAAAGTTCGTTTTTACCGCGTTGGCGAGCCGTTGAGAGAAC
>JAZRSE010000028.1:0-2885 GCA_045651305.1 Candidatus Scatosoma sp.
CGATTGCGAAGATAAGAATAGCGACCACAAGTGCGATATTTGTGATACGAAGTTAAGCGACTGCAAAGACAGCGACAACGACCACAACTGCGATACCTGTGGCACGAAGTTAAGTGATTGCAAAGACAGCGATAACGACCACGATTGCGATACCTGTGGTGAAACGTTAAGCGAGTGCAAAGACAGCGATAACGACCACGATTGCGATGCGTGCGGCGAAACGTTGAGCGAGTGTGAGGACGAAAACAAAAATCACGCTTGCGACATTTGCGGCGGTGCGGTAGACACGCACGCAGGCACGGAAACTTCGCATAATTGCGAATACTGCGGTGAAAAAGCAAGCGATTGCGCGGATGAAAACGAAAACCACGCTTGCGATATTTGCGGCGAAGAAATGGGCGAACACGTGGCGGCAGACGGCGCGCACGAGTGCGAATATTGCGGTGAAAAGGCAAGCGATTGCACGGACGAAAACAAAAACCACGCTTGCGATATTTGTTTTGCAACGGTAGGTACGCACGAGGCGGCGGAAGGCACGCACAACTGCGGACATTGCGGCAAGGCGGTAAGCGAGTGTGAGGACGAAGACAAAAATCACGCTTGCGATATTTGCGGTGGAAACGTAGGCGTGCATATTGCGGCAACGGGTATGCATACTTGCGAATATTGCGGTGAAAAGGCAAGCGATTGCGCGGACGAGAATAAGAACCACGAGTGCGACGTTTGCGGCGGCACGGTAGGTACGCACGCAGGCACGGAAAGCTCGCATACTTGCGAATACTGCGGTGAAAAGGTGAGCGACTGCGCGGACGAAAACACGGACGGCGCTTGCGATATTTGCGGTGAAACGATAGCGGCCGAAGCGCCCGAAACGCCTAATACGAACGAAACGCCTAACACGAACGACCAACCTCAAACGCCTAACAAAGAGGAACAAAAGGCTGGATGTAGCGCAAGTATTAGCGGCTTGGCGGTAGTTGGCGTTGCGCTTGCGGTATGCGTAGCGGCAAGAAAACGCAAAGAAGACTAATGAAAAGCAACATAAAAAAGCAGAGCGAAAATTCGCTCTGCTTTTTACTATATTAAAAAATTTATTCGTTGGTTTTTTCTTCCGTGCTCTTGGCGATAGCTGCCTCCGCAACCAATGCAGGTGCAGGTTCGGCTTGCGTTTGTTTCAATGCGCGCTTTTCTTTGAAGAAGGAGATAATCGGTTTGATATAACAAAGGGTTACGCAAATAAGGATTAAGCAAGCATAATGCGCGATGTACACAAGCCAACCGTATTTTTCGGTGAGGAAAGGGAGTCCGCTTTGAGGGGGAGATGCCACGTACATAAAATTGATTTTGCCGCTGCCGTCGTCCACGATACTGTTGATATAGATAGCGAAGAACATTATAATAAGCAAGAATTTCAAGCAGTTTACGTAATCGCTCATCTTAAACTTGATTTCTTTGGATAAGAACATATGTAAAGAAAAGACGGTGATTGCGATATGATACAAGAAATATTGCGCCGTGATTATCCACATCCCGTTTCTCGACGAATCGGTGGCAATCAGTAACGCCGCGATACCGCCGAATAAACAGCTGGGCAACATAAACGAAAGGATAAATCTACGCAGTTTTTCGCTCTTTGCAATGTTGACGATAACGATAAAGATAATTTGTATCGAACAAAGGTGGAAAGGCAAATCGGTTTTAGGCAAAATTCCGCCGTGCGTCGATTCGTTTTGGATAATGTAGTAGAAAATCTTAATAATTTCCGAACAAATCCCCACGATAAGCAACGTTTTGCAAACGACGGCAAAGCGCATTTTTCGAGAGAATATCGTCAACACCACGATAAGCGCCAACGAGATTGCCAATAAGATAATATGTTTCGTGCCGAAAAGAGAGTGCATATTCTATTTCTCCTTTGTATGTTTTAATATTCCGCGCTTTCAATTACGCCGCCACCAAGGCAGTTGATTCCGTCGTACAATACGGCGTATTGCCCTTCGGTAACCGCGCGTTGCGGCTCGGCAAAATCAACGTGCAGCGTACCGTCGGCGTTGATTTTCACGTTCACCTTTTGGTCGGGTTGACGGTAGCGGAATTTTGCCATACAGGAAAACTCGGTTTTTTCAGGCTTTTGAGGAATCCAATTAAAACCGCTCACCTCGCACGATTTCGAGTAAAGAGGAGTTTCGTCGCCGTGGGAAACGTAGAGCACGTTGTTTTGTAAATCCTTTTTAACGACGAACCATCTTCCGCCCTCGTTTTCGCCTTTGATACCGCCAAGATATAAGCCCTTGCGTTGTCCAAGCGTGTAATACATTAAGCCGTCGTGCTCGCCCACTTGCTTGCCCGAAAGGTCGAGAATTTTTCCTCGTTGCGCAGGGAGATAGGTGGAGAGGAACTTTCTAAAATTTCTTTCCCCGATAAAGCAAATGCCCGTGCTGTCCTTTTTCTTTGCCGTAGCAAGGTTGTTTTCAAGGGCGATTTTGCGCACCTCGGTTTTGTCCATATCTTGTAAGGGGAATAACACGTCGGCGAGTTGCGTTTGCGAGAGTTGGTTCAAAAAGTACGTTTGGTCTTTGTTTTGGTCTTTTGCTTTTTGCAAAAGGTGAACGCCGTTCTCGTGCGCAATCTTGCAATAATGGCCCGTAGCGATATAATCCGCGCCCAAACGCTTTGCCTCTTGTAAGAAAGGACCAAATTTAATTTCGCGGTTGCAAAGTACGTCGGGGTTGGGCGTTCTGCCTGCCTTGTATTCGGCAAGGAAATAGGAAAACACCCTATCCATATATTCTTTTGCGAAGTTAACGGTGTAATAGGGGATATCAAGAAGAGCGGACACACGGCGCACGTCGGCAAAATCGTCTTCCGCCGTACAACACCCGTTT
>JAZRSE010000029.1:0-1723 GCA_045651305.1 Candidatus Scatosoma sp.
CCCCAAGCGACATACTCTCCCAACCGCATCTTCCGCACGTGGGGCAAGAAACCACCTCTACGTAGTCCTCGTCCAAGCCACAAGCACGGAGCACGTTTTGCGCCGCGTAAATCTCTTTTACAGGGTCGTCGGTGAGCGAAACACGGATAGTGTCGCCTATCCCGTCCAAAAGCAAACTGCCTATCCCCACCGCGCTTTTTACAATGCCCATTTCCGTCGTGCCTGCCTCGGTAACGCCTACGTGCAAGGGATACGACGTCCTTTCCGCCAATAACCTATACGCCTTTACCGTCAAAGGCACGGAGGACGCTTTTACGGAAATAACGATGTCCTGTACGCCGAACTTTTCCAAAATTCCCACGTTGAAAAGCGCGCTTTCCACCAAAGAAAACTCGTTCTTGCCGTATTTTTCTAAAAAGTTCTTTTCAATACTCCCTGTATTTGCGCCCACGCGCACGGGGATATTATATGCTTTGATACAATCGGCAACGTATTTAATTTCCTTTTCACCGCCGATATTACCAGGGTTGATACGCACCTTATTCGCGCCGTTTTCAATCGACGTAACGGCAAGCTTGGGCGAGAAATGAATATCGGCAACGAGCGGCAAGGAGATTTTTGCCGTGATTTCTTTAAGAGCAAGTGCGTCCGCCTCGTCCAAAATCGCCACGCGGACAAAATCGCAGCCTGCGCCCTGCAACGATGAAATTTGCGAGAGCGTACTTTCGATATCCGCCGTTTTCGTCGTCGTCATTGATTGAATTTTAATCCGTTCGCCTCCGCCGACTTTTACACCGCCAACGGACACGAGTTTCGTGTTAATTCCCATTTTTTTCCTTTTTATCCGCTTTCATCATTTGTTTGAGTTCCGCCATAAACGACGACAAATCCTTAAACGAGCGATATACGGACGCATAGCGTACGTAGGATACTTCATCCACCTTTTTAAGGCGTTCCATAACCATTTCCCCAATCGCTTTCGTCGTGATTTCGCTTTCCATACTGTTATACACTTGTTTGGAAATATCTGCCACCATTTCGTCGATTACCGACATCGGCACGGGACGTTTTTCGCACGATTTAATGATGCCGTTGCGTACCTTTTCCGCATTGAACGATTGTCTTGTACCGTTGTTTTTTACCACCAAAATAGGCGTAACTTCTATCGTTTCGTACGTGGTAAATCTTCTTCCGCAACCCGTACACTCTCTACGACGGCGAATCGTTCTATCATCGTCCGCCGAACGAGAATCTATTACCTTGCTATCCGTACAATCACAATACAAACATTTCATACGTTTACCTCTTACTTATTTTTCCCTTTACGTTTACGGATTTCCGCAACCTCTTTTTCATACCCGTTTCCACTCGGCGTATAATACACCTTATCCTTTAAGGAATCGGGCAAATATTGTTGTTCTACGTATCCGCCGAAATCGTGCGGATATTTATATTTTTTGCTATTCGCTTTATCCTCTTTGCCGCCGAAAGAATTATCTTTCAAATAGGGCGGTACGTTATCGTCGCGCACCTCTCTTGCGTCCGCTTTCGCTGCGTACATCGCCGTCACTACCGAGTTGCTCTTTTCCGCCTCGCACACGTAGATAATCGCTTGGGATAAAGGAATCATCGCCTCGGGATAACCGATTTTTTCAAGCGCATACATAGCGGAAGTTGCTATTTGTAGCGCCCTCGGGTCTGCCATACCCACGTCTTCCGCCGA
>JAZRSE010000030.1:0-4524 GCA_045651305.1 Candidatus Scatosoma sp.
CAACGAATAGCATTGACAAACCTCTTTGATAGCGTTGACGTAGTCTATCAACAACCGCCTCGCCAAGCCTATTTCATTTATCGGCTCGTTTTCGCTCAATCTCCGCAACGGCGTCATAAAGACAATCGTTGCCAACGGATATTTCTCCACAAGCTTTTTACACAAGACGTGCATTGCGCCGTAAAAGGTGTTTTCCTTTCTATCCTCTATCTTTCCAAACGGCGCGTCGCCGTGCCCAAAATCGTTTGTGCCGCCAAACACCACCACCAAATCCGCGTCGCTTGGCAAAGCCTCTACACGGCTTATAAAATCCAAATCGTTTGTCGGCGTACGGGAGGGAGTTTGCTGTCTTGCAATTCGAGTACCGCTAATCCCGTCTACGAAAATTTCGCAATCCGCCATTTTCGCAAAGACGTTGGTATATCTATGCTCTATATCGCTCGCCCCTACGCCCTCGGTAATGCTATCGCCTAAAAATACAACCTTTTTGCCTTTTACTTCCATTTTTTCACGCTTGTTTTTACTTCTTGGTCTTTTGGTTTACTTCCGCTTGCACTTTGATAGGCAAACCGAAGAGGTTGATAAAGCCCGTAGCGTCCGCTTGGTTGTAAACGTGGTCTTCGCCGAACGTTGCAATTTCTTCCGAGTACAACGAGTAATCGCTCCAAGCGCCTGCCTTAATGATATTGCCCTTGTAAAGTTTCAAACGAACTTTACCCGTAACGTTTTCTTGCGTCTTGTCTACGAACGCGGAAAGCGCTTCACGAAGAGGGGTAAACCATTGTCCGTTGTAAACGAGTTCCGCAAAGCAAACGGAGAGTTCTTGCTTTTTGTGCATCGTGTATTTGTCAAGGCAAAGCGTTTCCAAATACGAGTGCGCCGCATAGAGAATATCGCCGCCGGGGGTTTCATATACGCCGCGGCACTTCATACCAACCAAACGGTTCTCTACGATATCCAAAAGCCCGATGCCGTTTTCGCCACCCACTTTGTTAAGCGCAAGGATAATTTCTTTCGCGCTCATCTTCTTGCCGTCAAGCGCTACGGGAATACCTTGTTCAAATTCAAGTTCGATATACGTAGGCTTATCGGGAGCTTGCAAAGGCGAAACGCCCATTTCAAGGAAACCCTCCTTTTCGTACAACGGCTCGTTACCAGCGTCTTCCAAATCCAAGCCCTCGTGGCTCAAATGCCAAAGGTTTTTATCTTTGGAATAGTTGGTTTCGCGGTTAATCTTCAAAGGAACGTTGTGCGCTTCCGCGTATTCGATTTCCTCTTCACGGGATTTAATCGACCATTCTCTCCAAGGAGCGATAATCGCCATATCAGGCGCCAAAGCCTTAATCGTGAGTTCGAAACGAACTTGGTCGTTACCCTTACCCGTACAGCCGTGGCAAATAGCGTCCGCACCCTCTTTCTTTGCGATTTCAACGATACGCTTTGCAATAACGGGACGAGCAAACGACGTGCCGAGCAAATATTCTTCATACTTCGCGCCCGCTTTCATCGTGGGGATAACGTATTCGTCAACGAATTCGTCCGTCAAATCTTCTATGTACAATTTAGACGCGCCCGTCTTAATCGCCTTTTCTTCCAAGCCGTCCAATTCGTCCGCTTGGCCAACGTTACCGCTTACTGCGATAACTTCGCAGTTGTTGTAGTTTTCTTTGAGCCAAGGAATAATAATCGAGGTGTCCAAACCGCCCGAATAGGCAAGCACTACTTTTTTGATGTCTTTTTTATCCATTGTCTTTTTCTCCTTGAAAAGTTATTTTCTTTATCTCTTGCGCCGATTTATCCGTCGGCTGCATATTTATACGTTTATTTTACACCTTATACAACGCCTTGTCAAACAATTTTATACATTTATTTTAATAAAGTTTTGAATATTTTACGTATATTGTGCATAATTGCATAAAATTGTGAATAAAACGTTATTTTTGTATAATTTCTTGGTATATGCGTTCGGCGTAGCGCACCGTTTCCATACCGTCCTTTGCGTAAGCGTCCGCGCCGATTTTATCGGCGTACTCTTGATTGAGCACCGCGCCGCCCACGACGATTTTACACCAAGGCGTTTTTTCTTTGAGCAGTTTCACCGTTTCTTCCATCGAGGGAAGGGTGGTCGTCATAAGCGCCGACAATCCCACGAGCGGAGCGTGCGTTTTCTCCACCGTTTCCACCACCGTTTGCGCCAACACGTCGCGTCCCAAATCCACCGTATCAAAGCCGTAATTTTCAAGCAACGTTTTTACGATGTTTTTGCCGATGTCGTGGTTATCGCCGTGCACCGTTGCAATAACGAATTTGCATTTCTTTTCCTGCTTTTCGCCCTTTTGCAATAAATGCAAGCGGATTTTCTCAAAGGCGTGTTTCGCCGCCTCCGCACTCATCAAAAGTTGGGGCAAGTAAGCGCGTTTTTCTTCGTACGCCTTGCCCACGAAATCGAGCGCAGGGACAATTTCGCCGTTGACGATTTCAAGAGGTTCTTTTTGCAAAAGCAGCTCTTCACACGCCCTTTCCGCGCCCTCTTTTCGCCCCTCGGCAATAGAGGTAAACAACGGCGTGCCAACCGCCTTTTCCGTGTTTTGAGCAACGGGCGCAAGAGCGCTTGTTACTACCGCAGGCAACGTTTCGCTTGCAAAGCGGATATATTCTCCGCAGCCCTCGTCCTTGCCGTTTAACGCGCAAAAGCTAACGTACGTTTTTTGCATCTCGATAGAGGACGGGTTGATGATTGCGCCCGACAAACCGTTTTGCAAAGCGCAGGCAAAGAAGGTGGCGTTAATCGTTTCGCGCGAGGGCAACCCAAACGATACGTTGGATACGCCAAGCGTGGTGTGTACGCCCAATTCTTCCTTGCAATATTTCAACGCTTTTAGCGTTGTTTCCGCCGCATTTTTATCCGTCGCTATGGACGTCGTTAGCGTGTCGATAAAAATATCCTTTTTCGCTATGCCGTATTTTTCCGCCTCGGCGATAATCTTTTTGGCAATTTCTACGCGCCCCTCCCACGTATCGGGAATACCGCTTTCGTCCAAGGTAAGCGCCACCACCCCTCCGCCGTACTTTTTCACAAGCGGAAGTACGCTATCCATACTCTCTTTCTTGCCGTTGACGGAGTTGATAAGCGGTTTGCCGTTATATACGCGCAACGCGCTTTCCAAAGCGGCTACGTTGGAGGTGTCTATTTGCAAGGGCAAGTCCACGACGGCTTGAATACTCTCTACGTAGCTTTTCAACGTCGAGCTTTCGTCTATCCCCGGCAAACCGACGTTGACGTCAAGGATATGCGCTCCCTTTTCCTTTTGCGTAATCGCCTCGTTCAATGCGTATTCTTTATCCCCGTCGAGGAGCGCTTGTTTGAACCGCTTTTTGCCCGTGGGGTTTATTCTCTCGCCGATTATCAACGGCTTGTCAAACGCAACCGCGTGCGTGTACGAGGACACCCAAGTAATATTTTTATCCGTAACGGGCAAAGGCGAAATTCCTTTCGTCGCCTCCACCGTTTTTTCTATGTATTTTGGCGTAGTACCGCAACAACCGCCCAGCACTCTTGCGCCCATAGAGGCAAACTCCGCCATATACGAGGCAAATTCCTCCGCCGAACAATCGTACGTCGTTTTGCCCTCTTCCACCCTCGGCAAGCCTGCGTTGGGCTTTACGATAACGGGCACGGAGGACACCGCCAAAAGGCGCTTCACCACCTCTTGCAACTGTTTAGGGCCAAGCGAGCAGTTTGCGCCAATCGCGTCCACGCCCAAGCCCTCTAACGTCGCCACCATCGCCTCGGGGCTTGCGCCCGTCATTAGCTTGCAATCGCTGCCGTACGCGCAGGAAACGAAGATAGGCAAAGAGGAATTTTCCTTCGCCGCAAGCACCGCCGCTTTCGTTTCGTAAGCGTCGCCCATCGTTTCGATATAAATCAAATCGGCGCCGTATTTCACGCCAAGCTTTACCGTTTTTGCAAAGGTAGCCACCGCCTCTTCAAAATCGTAATCCCCGTACGGCTTTAACAATTTCCCCAAAGGCCCAATATCGAGCGCCACCCATTGTCTTTCCTTATCCGTCGTCGCCAAGCGCGCGTTTGCCATCGCCGCGCGGATAATTTCTTCCAATTCTTCGGCAGAGAATTTCAAAGCGTTTGCGCCAAAGGTGTTCGCGCATACGATATTACTGCCCGCGTTAAAATACGCGCGGTGAATTTCTATAATCTTCTCCGCGTGCGTTACGTTCCAACGCTCGGGAAGTTCTCCAAGCGCCAATCCTGCCTCTTGCAAAAGCGTTCCCGTTCCGCCGTCGAAATACACGGTATTTTGTTGTAAGTATTTCTTAACGTCCATAATCTTCTCTATATTCGCAATCTTGTTTTTGACAAGCCTCGCACGCGTGCGTAGGCTCGCAAGTCGTTTTGCCAATGGGAATAATCGCCGTCACCGATTTACTCGCCGACATCAATAAACTCTCGTTCAACGTCAAGCCTATGCATTTTTCAGGGGTAAGCAACGCAAAAATATCCCTTTG
>JAZRSE010000031.1:0-2047 GCA_045651305.1 Candidatus Scatosoma sp.
CTCCTACGCGTTCAACAAATCGCACGCGGCGGCGTACGCGGTTATCGCTTATCGTACGGCGTACTTGAAAGCCTTTTATCCAAGAGAGTTTTTGGCAGGTATCTTAAACGATAGAATTGATAAGATAGACGAAATTTCCAAATATATCGTCTATATGAAGGAAAAAAATATCCAAGTATTGCCTCCCGATATCAATAAATCGAAAGCGATTTTCTGGGTAGAGGGCAACGGTATCCGTATCGGTCTTGGCGCGCTCCGTGGGGTGGGTCAAGAGGCGATTTCGCTCGTTATCAAAGAACGGGAAGAAAACGGTGAGTTTAAGGACTTTGGCGATTTCGTTTCCCGTTGCGCGAAGTTTATCAATAAACGCATTATTGAAAGCTTGATTTACGCAGGCGCGTTCGATTCGTTTGGTTGTAATCGCGCGCAGGCGGCGGCAGTTTACGAAGAGGTGTATGCAAGGGTAAACGCGCTCGATAAGCAAAAGGGCGGCGCGCAGCTTTCGCTCTTTGGCAGTATTTTAGAAGAACAAAAGATAGAGGTAACCTTCCCCAATATTCCCGAATACGATACGACGGAAAAGCTTTCGAAGGAAAAATCGGTGCTTGGCGTGTACGTTAGCGGACACCCGTTCGAGAAATACTTGTCCTATTTCAAGGACAAAAATTTCAACTGTTTGATGCTCAACGCCTATACGGAGGACGAGGAAACGGGCGCAAAGACGTACACGGAAATCGAGGACGGTATGCCCGTGTCTATGGGCGGTATGATTGCGGCAAGCAAGAAGTTAAAAACGCGCTCGGGGCAACTTATGGCGTTCGTTACGGTGGAGGATATGTACGGCTCGGTAGAGTGCGTATGTTTCCCCAAAGTCTATGATAAAATCCGTGCGTTTTTGGATAACGATAGGGTGGTTTCCGTGACGGGTAAATTGAGTATCGACGCGGATAAAGCGCCTGCGATTATCGTAGATAAGATGGTGGAATTTATCCCCGAAGAAGAAAAAACGCCCGTGGCGCAAGGCTCGGCTACGGTAAAAGCACCCGTGCAAACTGCGCCCGTGGAAAAGCGTGACGAGGATAAAAAACTTTGGCTCAACGTTACGGGTATGGACGAGGCGGATATGGAAGAGCTTATGGAAACGCTCACTTTCTACGAGGGAAAAACGCCCGTGTATTTCGTCAAAGACGGCAAAAAAATGCTCTGCACGCAAAAGGTAACCCCTGGTAGAGGCTTGATGGCGGAACTTTCCGGTTTCCTTCCTGAAAATTGTATCAAACTTTTATAAAAGATTTTATAAAATTGGGAAAAGGCTGTTAAAATAGTTGTATTTTGTCGAAAAATCGGTATAATATAACGTGGATATATGGTATGCTCTCAATGGGGCGGTTTGCTCGTATGTTTTTTGTCGAGTTGCAAAAAATATCAAAAGAGCAAGAAATTAAGTAAGAGGTATTAAAGATGAAGAGAATTGGTTTACTTACGAGTGGTGGCGACGCACCTGGTATGAACGCGGCTATCCGTGCGGTTGTACGCTCGGGTATCTATTTCGGTATGGAAGTATATGGTATCGAGCGCGGTTATGCCGGTCTTATCGAAGATAAAATTATTCCTATGGAAATGCGTAGCGTTTCCAATATCGTACAATTTGGCGGCACGAAACTTCGTACGGCAAGATGTATGGAAATGTTGACGGAAGATGGACAAAAAAGGGCGGTTTCCACCCTTGAAAAGCACGGCATTGAAGGGCTTGTAGTTATCGGTGGCGACGGCTCGTTCCGCGGTGCAAGGGTTTTGAGTGAAAAGTACGGCGTACCTACGATTGGTATTCCCGGTACGATTGATAACGACCTTGAATATACCGATTATACGCTTGGGTTTGATACGGCGGTAAACACCTGCTTGGATATTATCAACAAGCTTCGCGATACGATGACCTCGCACGAGCGTGTGTCCGTTGTAGAAGTAATGGGCAGACATTGTGGCGACATTGCTTTGTACAGCGGTATTGCTTCGGGTGCGGAAATTATCGTCGTGCCTGAAATTA
>JAZRSE010000032.1:0-7172 GCA_045651305.1 Candidatus Scatosoma sp.
CTTGCAAGAAATCGGTTTGCATTGTTTCGAGCCCAAGGGCGCGTTCTACGCCTTCCCCTCCGTGAAAACGACGGGGCTTACGGGCGAAACGTTTGCAGAAGAGCTTTTGAAAACGGAAAAGGTGGCGGTTGTGCCCGGCAGCGCGTTCGGCACGTTTGGCGGCAACAACGTACGTATTTCGTACGCGACGAGTATGAACGCTCTTTCCGAGGCGTTTGATAGGATGTCGAACTTTTTGTCGAAACGCTAAAAAGGCGTGAAAAAGGGCTTTGGAAAAGCTTGAAAATATCCTGAAAGCTTTCAAAAATTATTGACAAACAGGATAAAATAATATATAATAAGGATAATAAAAATAAACGCCGTGGCATTTTCAGGTTGGAAAAAGTCACGGTGGATTTTTGTTCGTTCCGTCCGGCGAGCGGTTTTTTTACGTTTTTTTTGCGGAAATGCGGGCTGTATTGCATCCATCGCAAGGGCTTGCGCGCCAAAAATAACAAGCGGAGCGAAAAGGAGTTTTTATGGCAGAACAACAATATATGATGACGCAAAAAGGGTATGATGAGGCAAAGGAAAAACTCACCTATTTGCAAACGGTGAAACGTCAAGAAATCGTAGAACGTATCGCAGAGGCAAGAAGCCACGGCGACTTGTCGGAAAATGCGGAATACGACGCGGCGCGTAACGAACAAGCGGCAAACGAACTTGAAATTGCCGATTTGGATTACAAGTTGAAAAACGCTGTAATCATTGCGGAAAACAACGACAACAGCACCGTGCATATCGGCTCGAAAGTGCGTGTGTACGACGAGGATTTGGACGAGGAAGAAGTGTACGAAATCACCGGTTCGATGGAGGCTAACGCTATCGAAAACAAGATTTCGAACGAGTCCCCCGTTGGCGCGGCGCTTTTGAAACACAAGAAGGGCGACGTGGTGAAAGTAAACGCACCCGACGGCGAATATAAATTGGTTATTAGAGAAATTTTAGATTAACGCACAGCAGGAACGTGAGGTTATAAAAATGCAAGAAAATAAGCAAAACGCGCCCGTAGCAGGCGCAACGGAAGAAGAACAACTTATCGAACAGGCGAGAATTCGCCGTGAGAAACTTGCCAAGCTCGTTGGCGAGGGCAAAAACCCGTACGAGCAGGTAAAATATCCCGTTGACGCGGATTCGGAAACGATTAAAAACAACTTCGAGGCGTACGAGGGTAAGGTTGTAACGCTTGCAGGGCGTATGATGTCCCGTCGTATTATGGGTAAAGCGTCCTTCTCGCATATTGCGGACAAGAGCGGTTCTATCCAAATTTACGTAACCCGTCAAGACATTGGCGAGGAAAATTACACTTCCTATAAAAAGGATTACGATATCGGCGATATTTTCGGGTTCAAAGGTTTCGTATTCAAAACGCAAACGGGCGAAGTTTCCGTTCACGTAAACGAACTTACGCTCCTTTCCAAATCGTTGCTCCCCTTGCCTGAAAAGTACAACGGGTTGCAAGACAAGGATATGAAATACCGTTTGCGCCACTTGGATTTGATTATGAACAAGGACGTACGCGACACTTTCCGCACCCGTTCGCTTATCTTGAAAGAAATCCGTAACTATCTCGACAACCGTGGGTATTTGGAAGTAGACACCCCCACGTTGTTGCCTTTGGAAATCGGCGCGGACGCAAGACCTTTCAAAACGCACCACAACGCGCTCGATTTGGATATGTATATGCGTATCGAAACGGAACTTTTCTTGAAACGTCTTATCGTAGGCGGTATGGATAAAGTGTACGAAGTGGGCAGAATCTTCCGTAACGAGGGTATGGACGCTTACCACAACCCCGAGTTCACCTCTATCGAAATGTACGAGGCGTACAGCGATTACTTCGATATGATGGATATGATTGAGGATTTGTATAAGACGGTTACGTTGAAGGTATGCGGCACGCTCGACATCACCTATCAAGGCACGGAAATCCATATGGGCGATTGGACGCGTCTTACGATGGCGGAGGCGGTGAAGAAATACGCAGGCGTAGACTATAACGATTGGGCTACGGACGAGGACGCACGCGCGGCGGCAAAGGGCTTGGGCGTAGAGCTTGAACACGAAAACGCAACGAAGGGTTGGGTTCTTATCGAACTTTTCGACGCGTTCGTAGAAGATAAGCTTATTCAACCCACGGTTATCTACGATTATCCCGTAGAGAACTCCCCCTTGGCAAAGCGTAAACCCTCCAACCCTGCCTTTACCGAACGTTTCGAATATTTCATTTGCGGACACGAATACGGCAACGCGTTCTCCGAACTTAACGACCCTATCGACCAAAAACAACGTATGTTGAAACAGGTAGAGGCGAAACGCGCAAAGGGCAACAACGACGCGCAAGTGGACGAAGATTTCATCAACGCGCTCGAATACGGTTTGCCTCCCACAGGCGGCTTGGGTATGGGCTTGGATAGATTTGTAATGCTCCTTACGGATAGTTCCACTATCCGCGACGTTATTCTCTTCCCTACGATGAAACCGAAGAAATAAGCATAGGCAAGAAAAGGATATAGGCGGAAAAATAAATGGACGCAAAAATAACAAAAAAACGCTTGGGGAGAATGCTCTCCTACGATTGGTTGAAAATAATCGGTATTGCGGCGGCGCTGATTGTTGTTTGGTCGCTCATCTTCACGATGACGGCAACGAGAATAACCCCCTCGCAACAATTTACCGTGTTCAACCACTACGCTAACGCATCGCTGGACTACGGCTCTTTCAACGACGAGTACAATAGAGCGTTTGATAACGGCGTATTCTCGTACGAGGTTATCGAAACGGACGTGATTGATTTGACGACGGCAGGCGAAAACGTATATACGATGTGCGACACTCGTTTTTCGACGGGACAAGGGGATATGATGTTTATTCCTCATATCCTTGACGAAGATAGACAAGTAGACGGCGTATCCATATCGTATTTGGAAAGCTTTTTCGGCCGCTACGGCGGTATCAACGGCTATATCGTTAGCTGGGATAACTATATATCGAGCGCACGCACCTATTTAAACGAGTATTATAACGGCGACTACGTAAACGGTACGCTTAACAAGGAAAAGGCGGAAAGGGATTTCCGTGCGCGTGCAAAGGCGAACAAGGACAAGCGTTTTAGAAAGGAAAAACATATTCAAAAGGGCGTTGAGGACGAGTTTGCGCGCTTTGAAAAATACCGCAGGGAATTCGTTATCTTCGAAAGTTATATCGAGGCAGGCATCGTAGAGTTTGTAAACGTCGTGTATAAAGATTACACCACGGGCGAGGCGTATTTTAACGAAAAGACGGGCGAAGTGCTTATGCAAGGCAACTACGCGCTCAATATTTGCCCTGACGAGAGCAAGATGAACAACTTGAAAGAACGTGTATTTTACAGCGCAAAGCAAGAGGACGGCACGTATAAGAGAACGGCGCAAAATATGTGCGTAATGTTGTTTGGTTTGCCTAAGATGGACGCCAACTTCCAATACGAAACGGTGTTGTACCTCAATACGGTAATTTCCGCGTCGTTGACGGCGTAAAAAGGGCGTATGTTGCGTAAAGTATTGAAAAACAAAAAAGTTCTTGCCCGTTGCCATATTTATCAAATGTTGAAAAAATCGGCAAAGGACAAGCACCTTTCCTTCCATACCCCTGGGCATAAGTGGGGGAAATGGGATATTACCGAGTTGTCTTATTCGGACAATTTGGCATCGCCGCGCGGCTGTATCGCGCGCGCACAAGCGGATATTGCGCGCATTTTGGGCGCAGCCGCGGCATTTATAGTCACAGACGGGAGCACGGCAGGCGTGCTCTCTATGCTTTTTACGGCAAAGAATTTGGGCGTGAAACGGATAGCCGTTTGCGAGAACTCGCATAAGAGTATTTTCAACGGTTGCGCTATGCTTGGGCTTACCCCTATCGTTATTTCCGCGCGCAAAGAAAAGGGAATCCCCCTGCCCGTTGCGGTGGAAGATTTACAAGGGATAGAGGCGGACGCAATCCTTATCACCTCCCCCGATTATTACGGAAATATCCACAATTTATCCTCGTTACGCGCGTATTGCGATAGCACGGGGAAACGGTTGCTTATCGACGGCGCGCACGGCGGACATTTGCACGGCGAAAAGGGGTTATATGCAGGTACGTACGCCGATATGTGGGTGGACGGGGTGCATAAAAGCCTGCCTGCCCTCACCCAAGGCGCGGTGGTTTGCGCGCGCACCGAGGAGGTGGCAAACGCCCTTGCAAAGGGCGTGGACGTATTCCGCACTACAAGCCCCTCCTACCCGATTATGGCGAGCGTGGAATACGCGGTGAAATACCCTAAAAACGAGTGGTTGCAAACGCAGGTGAAAGCTTGGCAAGAAAGCGAGGCGCGTCTTTATACGAGCGACGATTGGACGAAGGTGAGCGCGCTATTTGGCGAGAACGCCGCCGCTATCCACGAAGAATTGCAAAGAAAAGGCGTTTTTGCGGAGTTTTGCGACGGGAACGTGATTTCTTTTTATCTTTCCCCTGCGACGAAGAAAAAATCTTTCTTGCGCTTAAAAAGAACGGTGGAAAGGTTGCTTAAAAAATACCCGTATATGCCGATTAAAGACGTACATACCCCCGTGTTTTTAGAAAAAACGGGCGAAAAGGCGTGGATAGACATAGAAAAAAGCGAGGGGCAGGTATGCGCCGAAAATTGCGGATTGTTCCCTCCCTGCACCCCCTTGATTAGGGTGGGCGAAGTAATCACGAGGGAAAAGATGGCGCTTTTACTTCGTGCGGACAACGTATTTGGGATAAGAGAAAACAAAATTTCGGTATTCAAAGGAAAAGAAGAGGAATAAGATATGAAAGGTAAGTTTATAACCTTTGAGGGTTGCGACGGTTGCGGAAAAAGCACGCAGTTGAAACTGTTGAGCGAATATTTGACGAAAAAGGGTATCCCCCACGTGTTCACGAGAGAGCCGGGCGGCGGAAAAATCTCCGAGGCGATTAGAGAAATTCTATTAAACGGCAAAAACGCGGAGATGACGGACGAGTGCGAGGCGCTTTTGTATGCGGCGGCGCGCGTGCAACACTTGCACGATAAAGTAGCCCCTGCGCTTGCGGAAGGCAAACTCGTTATTTGCGATAGATACGTCGATTCCTCTCTTGCCTATCAAGCGTTTGCCCGTGGTTTGGGGGAAGATTTTATCCGCAAAATCAATGCGTATGCCTTGGAAAATTACCTGCCCGACGCGACGGTGTTTATTGATTTGACGCCTGCGGACGCGTTCAAGAGAAAGCACGGCGCGGACGAAAACGATAGGTTGGAGCAGGCTGGTATGGCGTTCCACGAACGGGTTTATGCAGGCTTTGATACGCTTGCAAGTACGGAAACGGGGCGTTTTATCCGTATCGACGGCAAACAAACGCCTAACGAGATTTTTGCACAAGTGATAAAGGCTTTGGAAGAAAAGAATTGCCTGTAAAGGAGTGCAAATCGTATGCAAGTTTATGAAATTTTGCTTTTAGCGGTGGCGCTTGCTATGGACGCTTGCGCCGTGGGTATGACGGACGGTATGACCAACCCCAAAATGCCCGTGAAAAAGACCCTCCTCATCGGCGGATTTTTCGGCTTTTTCCAATTTTTGATGCCCCTTATCGGGTTTTTCATAACGGGAATTATCGCCACCGCCTTTTTGGATACGTTTGAAAAGGTTTCCGCTTGGGTGTCGTTTGGGTTGCTCGTGTTCTTGGGCGGAAAGATGCTCTTCGACTGCGGCTTGGAAATGTACAAGAACAAAAAAGAGGGCAAAGAGGCGGTTTGCGAGAGCGATTGCCCCTGCCGTAATTTATCTATCGGCAAATTGTGTATGCAAGCGATTGCCACCTCTATCGACGCTTTGGCGGTGGGCGTGACCTTGCAAATGGCGGCGATTTCTCCGCAGGGCTTGGCGATGGGCGTATGGGGTTCGACGGCGGTTATCGGCGTTATCACCTTCGGTTTGGTTATCGGCGCGGTGTATATTGGGAAACTCGTTGGAGATAAGCTTGCGGACAAAGCGGGCATTTTCGGCGGCTTGGTTTTGATTGGTATCGGCGTGAAAATCTTGATAGAAAGCTTTTTATAAGCTTTTATATGGTGAACAAACGGTTAAAATTGTGAACGTTTGGGATAATGTCGATAGAAATGCTTGAAAAAGCGTATAAAATGTGGTAAAATATGGAAAAATAGACTAAAAGTCTATCCCCTGCCCCGTTTTTAAGCAAAGACGGACGGGGGAAAGGTATTACAAACCGCTTTTTACGACAAACTAAAAAAGCGGACGTAAATAAATAAGGAGAATAACTTTGAACAAGAGAACAAAAACAATTATTTGGATTGTTGTGGCTGTGGTTGCGGTGGCGGCGATTGGTTTTTTAATTAGCTCCCTTCTCAATCACGCGGAAGAGATTACGTATAGCCAATTGCTTGAAAAATTGGGTGAAAACAATTTCGAAAGAGTATCGTTGTACGTCGACGGGTATAACTGGGAGGCGACCTTCGTCTACGTGGATAAGAGCGTGAAAGAATATAGCGTTGCAGGCGGACCGAGCATTTACGACTACAATTCTTATTCGATGTTCGTACACGATTTGACGGTGAACGGCTACGGGCCGTTGATTGACGCGGCGAAGTTGACGATTAAGCTTGCCGACCCTAACGCAGGCAGCATTTGGTCGAGTATTCTTCCCGTGCTTGGCATTTTGCTTATGGGCGTCCTCTTCTTCGCGTTGATGCGCGGAGCGGCAGGTGGCGCGAACGCCGCAATGAGTATGAACAAAAACAAGACGCACGTACAAAACAATTTGAAAGTGCGTTTCTCCGACGTAGCAGGCGCGGAAGAAGAAAAGGAAGAGCTTGCGGAAGTGGTGGAATTTTTGCGTAGCCCGAAGAAGTTTTCTTCGCTTGGCGCGCGTATCCCCTCGGGCGTGTTGCTCGTAGGCCCTCCGGGCACGGGTAAAACGCTCTTTGCCAAGGCGGTTGCAGGCGAGGCAGGCGTACCCTTCTTCTCGGTGTCCGGTTCGCATTTCGTTGAAATGTACGTAGGTGTGGGCGCAAAGCGTGTACGCGAACTTTTCGATATGGCGAAAAAGAACCAACCTTGTATTATCTTCATTGACGAAATCGACGCGGTAGG
>JAZRSE010000033.1:0-6209 GCA_045651305.1 Candidatus Scatosoma sp.
CAACGTGAAAGGAAGGGGTGCGATATATTTAAGCATTACGTTTCTAAACTCGTTATTGTTTGCGTCTTTCGTTTCCGCAATCCAAGCCGTTTGCGTAGCGCCGTTGTATTTCGTGTCGATTTCCATAGATACAGGGTAGTAGGAAACGTTAAACGAGTTGCCTTCTTTGCCTGCGATGGAAAGCTCGAAATTAGCCGACGAAACCGAACCGAACGTGGTGGAAATCTTTTGAACGGAGTTGGTGAACGGGGAATACGCTTGTACTTTTGCCGTATTGCTGGGCGTCATACAACGCAAAGCAAATAAGAGTTGTTCGTTATCCAAGTACGCGTATTTGTCCGTTTCGTGGATATTAAAGCTCTTATTAGTAATCGAGCCGTCTTTGTGGTCTGTTCTCGTGGACCAACCCGTCGAACCGTCTTCATTGTAGAAAGTGGTTTCCGTTTCGTGGTATTCGATATAGCACTTGTCCAAGCTCGTAGGCGCAACTTGCGCGGGGGAGTGGCTGTAAATCGTTTTCGTGGAAGAAATCGGTTTCAACATATACGTACCCGAATAGAACGTCGTGGTGGAGGTAACGGTATCCGTGAAAGGCGTTTCCAACGTAGCGCCTGCCAAGCTATACGATACGTTGATAGAGAAACTGGTGGTAAGCGTATATACGTTAACGGGTTTGCCGTTTACTTCCTTCATATCCACCTTTTGCAAATTCGTTTGATAAACGCCGTTCGAATAATTCACCGTGTAGCCGTTATAGCTGCCGCTGCCGCTATGCGTTACGTTATAGGTAAGCGTTTCGTTTACTTCCGTATATTCTTCGGGGTTGCTCGATTGTTTCAAGAAATAATCCTTAAAAGAAACTTTCGTGTTACCCGTGCAAGCGTTGCAAGAACAGGACGCTAAAAACACCGCGCTTAATACCGTTGACAATGCCAAAACAATTTTACGTTTCATATTTACTATCCTTGATTTGCGCAAAAATACGCGCAAAAAATATTTCTTGCTATTATTATAGCACATAAATTTCAATTTGTAAAAACAAAATCAAGATTTCTTGAAAATTCTTGTGAAAAAAACTGAAAATTTCCCGTTAGATATGTTATAATGGAAGGGTAAAGAGAAAAAACCGCTTGTCTGTGCAAAAAAGGAGGAGTAAATGTTTACCGTAATTAAAACGTTCACGCTGTCGGAATGTATGGAAGAAATGTCTTCCTACGTTTCCGCATTTGAGAAAACGGGCGGAACAAACCTCGTCTTTTGCGAGGATAGATTGACGTTGATTGCCGAACGCGCTATTTTAAGGGAAACGGGAGGCACTTTCCAAACGTCGGTCACCACCTTTGCCCGTTTCTTGCAAACGGACGAGAGAGCGATTAGCAAACAGGGCTCGGTAATGATTGTGGGCGAAGTAATGACTCGTTTGCAACGGGAAGACAAGCTCCAATGCTTTACTTCCTCCTATTCCACGGGGAATAACGCAAAATGTATTTACGAAACGTTGGCGCAGTTTTCCGCATCCGAAATCACGCCCGAGGTATTGCGTGAAAGCGCAAACCTTTTGAAAGACGACGTGTTAAAGAAAAAGACGCTTGATTTGTCGCTTATATTCGAGGGTTATACCGAGTTTTTGCGTGAAAGAGGATTGTTTGACGAAAGCAGGTATTTGTCCTTGTTGCCCACGCTTATTCGCCAAGACGAAACGCTTAAAAATTGCAACGTCTTTTTCCTTGGCTATACGGCGTTCACGCCGCAGGCACGCGAGATTGTCCGTGCCGTATGCGAAAAAGCGAAAAACGTCGTGGGGGTATTTTGCTACGGTAAAGAGGATTTGTATGCAAACCGCGCGGCGGAAACGTTTACAAACGTTTGTAACGAGTTTGGTAAAACGAAAGTATTAGACTTGGGCAAACCTTTGGAGGGCGAGGCGGAGATTTTGAGAAAATGCCTCTTTAACCCCGATAAAAACACGGGCGAGAAAACGCCGACGAAAAATATCCGTATGTTCGAGGCGGCGGATAAAATTGCCGAGGCGGAATACGTTGCTACGCAAATTCGCCGTTTGATGACGCAAGATAAAACGTTGCATTATCGAGATATATCCGTGCTCGTGCCCGATATAGGCGGTTATTCGCTTGCGTTGCACCGCGCTTTCGGGGAATACGGAATACCCTATTTCACGGACGAAAAACGCTCGTTAAAGTCCCATCCGCTTGCGCTTTTCTTGCTTGATTGTTTTAGAGTGGTAAAAGAACGCTATTCCTCCGTTTCCGTGCAATCGCTTGCGCAAAACGTCTTTTTTGGGGAGAGCGACGAGTATAGAAATTATTTGTTGAAATTCGCCAATTACCGTGGCGGAGCAAGGAAGGATATCAAATCGAGCGAGGCAGTCACCTCGCTGTTTTCCGTGCGTGAGTTGCAAGAGGGCAGAGAACGTTTATTGCGTGCCACACAACGCATAAAATCGGAGGCAAACGGCAGGGAATATTGCAACGCCGTGCGTTCTATTTTGGACGAATTTAACGCAAGGGAAAAGTTAAAGGAATTGACGGAACAGTTCCCCGACGTGGCGCAAAAAGCGTATTTTGCGCAAATCGAGCGCGCTTTGGATAACGTGCTTGCCGAGGCGGAAGAGTTGACGGGGACAATGGTGATGTCCGTGGCGGAATTTAGCGCCGTATTGCAAGACGGGTTGGACGCGACGGAAATTTCGTTAATTCCCTTAAAAGCGGACGCCGTGTTCGTGGGGGATATTGCGCAAAGCCGTATTGAAAAGGTGGGTTGTTTGTTTGCGTTAGGTATGACGGAAGACGTACCTCGCGCGTCCATTGACACCGCTATCGTTACGGATAAAGAAATCGAACGGCTTGCCGAAGTGAAAACGTTGTTAGAGCCGACGGTTGCCGAAGTGAACAAGCGTACACGTGAAAGCGTGGGGCTGAATTTGTGCACCTTTTTACGAGAATTGCACCTTTCCTATCCGCTTTCCGCGGACGGTAGCGAGCCTACGTTGAGCGAAATTTTCCGCTACGTAGACGAGTATTTTTGCGACGAGAACGGAAAGACGATAGAGCGTAAAAAGAGGTATAGCGACGAGGATTTTGCCTATCAATGCGCCGCGCCTGCGCCTGCTATTCGTCAGTTATTGCTTGAAAAGCAATCCTATGAAGAAAAACACGAAAAATCGGTGGAAAGATATTCTTCGCTGTTCACCGCTCTTGACAAGCTTTCCGTCACGGAAAAGGACGATTATTTGTCTACGGGCAAGGGGATAGAAAACATAACTTGCGGCGAGGAACTTTTCTTTAAGAACGGGAAGATTTCCCCGACGGCATTGGAGGGGTATTTCGCCTGTCCTTTCCGTAACTTTGTGGAAAGGGGCTTAAAATTACAACAACGGGAAGAAACTGCCGTACGCGCTTTGGATACGGGTAATTTCGTGCACGCGCTTTTGGAAATCACGGCAAAGGCGTCAAGCGAAATTCACACGGAAGAGGAAATGCGCGCTTTCGCTACTAACGAGGGGGAGAAACTCCTCCAAAGCCCCCTTTACGCTATGCAAGCGGAAACGGCGGCAGGTGGCGTATTTTCCAGTAAACTCTTAAAAGAGAGCGTAGACGTGGCTATGGCGGCGTTTAGACAGATTAAGGATTCGAGTTTCGTCGTAGAAGAAACGGAAATGAGTATTGCAACAAACGATATTCACGGCAAGGTGGATAGAGTGGACGGCACGGATAAATTCGTGAGAATTATCGACTATAAAACGGGCGAGATTGACGATAAGGCGTTGTCCTACTATACGGGTAGAAAGCTACAAATGCAGTTATATATGTCCGCAATCAAAGGGGAGCGTATTCCTGCGGGCGTATTCTATTTCCCTGCCGCCGCAAATTACGTGGACGCCAATGAAAAACGTTTCCAAATGAAAGGCTTTCTCAACGGCGATGCGGAGGCTTTGCTTTGCGGAGATAAGACGTTGGTTGGGAAAGAACAAAGTAAGCATTTCCCTGCCTCGCTTACCGATAATTCGAGGAGCGGAAGAGTAATGGACGAGGAAACGTTCCGTAATTTCTTGGATTATTCCGTTTTGGTGGCAAGACAGGGCTGTAAAGAATTAAAAGAGGGCTTTATTACGCCCACGCCGTATAGCGGCAGTTGCGATTATTGCAAATACGGCGGTTTGTGCGGATTTAATAAAGAAAAAACCGCGGCGAGGGATGAGGAAACGATTGACCCGAAAACGATTGCAAATATCGCAAAAACGATAAAAGAGGGGGAGGCATAAACGATGGAAGAGAAAAAACAAGATAAATTCACCCCCGAGCAGCTCCAAGCCATCGAGGCGCAGGGAAAAACCATCGTATCCGCCTCCGCAGGCAGCGGAAAAACGACGGTAATGATAGAAAAAATTATCCGCTTAATCCGTGAGGGTGGCAAGGTAAGCGAAATTCTTGCCGTTACGTTCACGAAAAAAGCGGCGTCGCAAATGAAAGATAAATTGCGTAAAGCGTTGGTGTCGGCGATTAACGAGCCGAACATTGACGCCGAGCGTCGCCAAGCATTGAAAGAACAGCTTGACGAGGTGTCAACGGCGGATATTTCCACAATCCACTCCTTTTGTTCGCGCTTAATCCGCACGTATTTTTATAAGGCGGAGGTAGACAACGCCTTTCGCGTAATCGGCGAGGAAGATGCGGACGGCGTGGCGCTTAAAAACGAGGCGCTTGACGAGTTGTTCGACGAGGGATATGCTCGGCCGGATGAAGAGTTTTCGCATCTTATTTCGGTATATTGGCATAAAAAGAGTGATAAAACCTTGCGCTCCAATATTTTGGACGTGTATAAGGGTTTGCGTAACCGTGCCGATTATCGGGATTTTTTGAGCAATATGGAAGAGTACGACGAGGGCTTGTTTGATAAAGTTTGCGCCGAGCTGTTTTCCCGTTTGAAAGATAAAGCCGAATACTATTTGTCGCACGTAGAGCAGGAAGAGAAGTTCTTTTCTATCTTGGACGCAAAGCCTCAATTAGCGCTTTGCCAAGATATTCGCAACTACTTAAACGATATTCTCAACGCGCCCGATTATATTTCCGCTTGCGCGCTTGAAAAGCCCAAGTTCACCAAAAAATCCTCCTCGAAAAAGGACACGGAAGAAAAGAAAGCGCATATTGAAAAGCTTGCCTCGTTAAAAGATAAGACGGCGAAAATTTACGAGTATTTGTCCAAAACGGGTAGCAGGGAAGAGGAATTGCAGGCGTTTATAACGTCGGGCAAAACGGCGTGCGCGATTGCGAAATATTTGTTGATTTTCGATAAAAAATATACTGCCTTAAAACGTGAAAAAGGGCTTTTGGATTATGGCGATTTGGAACATATCGCCCTCTCCCTTTTGGACGAAAAGGAGGTCGTTAACCAGCTCCGTGAAAAATACCGTTACGTGTTCGTGGACGAATATCAAGACGTTAACCCCGTACAGGAAGAGCTTATCTCCCGTATCGGCGGCGAAAACCTCTTCTTGGTGGGCGACGTAAAGCAATCCATTTACGGTTTCCGTGGCAGTAAATCGCAATTCTTTATTGAAAAGCAAGCGCAATTCTCGTGCGGCGGTGGACAAAATTTGCATATGAGTAGCAATTTTAGAAGTGCCGACGCCGTGTTGGACGCCGTAAACGAACAGTTCAATTTGGCGATGACTTCATATAATTCTAACGTCGATTACACCAAGGAATCGTATATGAAAAAGGGGGGCAGGTATGCGTTGAACGATGGTAGAGTGCAGCTGCACCTGCTTGGCAAAGAGGAGGAAATAGCCAAAAAGCCAAGGGGCGTGTATTCGGTGAAAGAAAACGCTACCGCCCGTGTAGACGAAAATAGTGTAATTGCAAAAACGATTCGACATATTATTGATTGGGAACGCACGCAAAAATGGTACGATGCAGACAAGGGAGAATACGTCCCCGTGCGCTATTCGGATATTGCCATTTTGGCGAGAAAGAAAAAGGGCTCGATTGCTAAAACGGTTGCGGCGCTTGCGGCGGAGGGGATTCCCGTAACGGCGGCGTCCGCGGTAAACGTTTGCGATTTTAGCGAGATAAAGACGCTTATAGATATTTTATCGTTAATCGACAATGCAAGGCAAGACGTACCGCTTTGTAGCGCATTGCTCTCTTCTATGGCGGATTTAACGGTGGACGATTTGGCGATTATCCGTT
>JAZRSE010000034.1:0-9691 GCA_045651305.1 Candidatus Scatosoma sp.
TGCCCGTAATAGCGCAAGGGCATTTATCCGATTGGAAATTGGAATAAAAGGACATGGTATACCTCCTGTTACGAAAAAAAACCGAAAACGGTTTTCGTTTTTTCGCGTATTCGTTACTTACTACCAATGTATGCAAGCGGAGTTGAAAAGAGTGAATTGCAAGATAAATCTCGCGTGAATTGAAAACGCAGTTTTCGTGAATTGCGGGTTTTCAACCGCGTGAATTGCATTGCTTTGCAATGCGTTATTGTAATTATTTCCGCAACGCAAAACAAAGTTTTGCAAATCACGCCGCAGGCAATTCACGACGGCAACGCCGTCAATTCACGGCGCAAGCCAATTCACGAACGAAGTTCTATTCACCCTACAAAATCACTTTCATACCAAGATACAAAATTCCCGTGCCGTTTTTCCTTTCGAAATTCTCCTCGCTGCCGCAAAGCAACGCTTTCGTATCCCCCTCTTTCACCGTATATACGTTGCCTCTTTCCTTGGGGATATATAGCACCGCGCCTGCGCGCGGTTGTTCCTTTAAGCCGTTCACCTTTACAAGCAACCGCGCCGATACGCAAAAGGTATCCGCTATCTCTTGCAGCGTTTGTCCTTTTTTCACTTGATACCAAGTTTTTCTTTCCAACAATAACATACGTTATACTATGCGCCGTAAAAGAAAAATATGCAATTTTGCCGCGTTGGCATAATCACGCAAGAATAGCTCGTACAATAATGGTATGAAACAACATCTCAACCGTTCTTCCCAAAAAACGCACGTGGCGTTTGCCGCCACCGCCACCATCGTCACCGCCCTTTCCATTGCCGAACGGGGCTTGGGATTTTTATACCGCGTCGTTTTATCGAGGTTATTGGGCGCGGAGGGGCTGGGTTTATACCAAGTTTCGTTATCCCTTTTCGCCGTGTTTTTAACGCTCGGCACGGGCGGTATCCCCATCACCGTATCCCGTCTAATCTCCAAAAGCAAAGCGGAAAACAACCCCCTCGCCGAGAAAAACGCTCTGTCTTCGGGGGTGTTCCTTTCCCTGCTTTTAACCCTGCCTTTCGTCCTGCTTTTCGAGCTTTTCCCCTCCCTTTCCTCGCCGTTTTTTAGCGATTCGCGCGGAATACCCGTTTTCCGTATACTCTTGCTCGGGTTATGTTTTTCCTCGCTATACGCCGTATTCCGTGGATATTTTTGGGGAAACAAGCGGTTTTTATTGCCCTCTATTTTGGAAATTGCCGAAGAGAGCGTAATGGTTTTGGCAGGCGTATTGCTATTAAAAAACGTATCTTCCTCCTTTCGCGGCGCAAGCCTTGCCGCGTGGGCGGTGGTTATATCCTATCTCTTTTCTTTTTCCGCGTCGTTTCTCTGTTTTCTTATCAGCGGAGGGAAATTTTCCACGCCTAAAAAACAGTTAAAACCGCTAATAAACGCAACCCTGCCTATCACTTCCGTACGTGTGGGCAACTCGCTCGTAGCCTCGATAATCGCCTCCCTTTTGCCCATTATGCTTATCCGCGCAGGGAGCAACGAAAGCGAGGCGCTCGCCCTGTTTGGTATCGTATCGGGTATGGCGATGCCCGTGCTGTTTATCCCCTCCACCATCATCGGTTCTCTTTCCCTCGTGCTCGTACCCGAGCTCGCCGAAGATTACTACCGCAAGAACACGAAACGGCTATACCATAACTTGGCGCGCGGACTTATCATCGCCTTTCTCGTCGCCTGCTTTTTATCCCCCTTTTTCTACGCCGTTGGCGACGCGCTTGGTACGCTTGCCTTTTCCGAGCCGCTTGCAGGGGAATTTATCCGCAAAAGCTCGCCTATCCTTTTACCTATGAGCCTTTCTATGATTTCTACGGGTATGCTCAACTCTATGGGCTACGAAAAGCAAACGTTTGTCTTTTACCTTATTAGCGCCGCCGCCACGCTGCTTTGTATCCTTTTCTTGCCTGCCGTTTGCGGCGCGTACGCGTACGTTTTGGGGTTGGGCGCAAGCTTTTCCATTAGCGCCGTTTGCAATATCGTCTATCTTGCCAAAAAATGCCCTCGGCTCTTTACTTTGATGAAAAAAAGCCGTGGCGCAAGCGGACTTTTCACCGCGTTAAAGGGCGGAATTTGCGTTTTGCCCCTATCGCTTATCGGCGGTTTGCTCTATTCGCTTTGTAGTCGTTTTTGCGGCGCGTTTCTTTCTATCCTGCTTTCCTCCGCTTTGCTTTTTATCGCCACCGCGCTTGTTTGGTGGGCGATAGGCATATTACCTAAAAACCTCTTAAAAAGCAAAAAACGAGCAAAAACACCGCATTTTTCTTAAAAAAACCTTGATTTTCGTTACTTTTTTGCTCCCAAGCCTTGACAAGAAAAGCTTTTAGGAGTACAATAGAAAGGTAATGAAATTATAAGGAGATTTTTATGGCTTACAAAACCAGAGATTGGCGCAACTCCATGCGCGTAACGTTGGATTACAACAATATGACGGACACCTTCTTGGGCGACAAGGGGTTCTCCGCAAAACAGCTTAACGCTTATTCCACGAAAGCGGCTAACGCTTTCCGCTACGTTCAAGAAAACCGCGGTAAAGACGAATTGTATATGGGTTGGACGGAACTTCCTTACAACCAAGACGAAATCGTAGAAGACATTTTGCAAACGGCGAAAAAGGTACGCGCAAACTTCCAATATTTCGTAGTGCTTGGTATCGGCGGTAGTGCGCTCGGCCCTATTATGGCGTTCAACGCGCTTTGCCACTTGCATTACAACGATTTGCCCCGTGCAAAGAGAAAGGGACCTAAATTCTACGTAGAAGACAACGTAGACCCCGTACGTATGAGAGATTTGCTCGACGTTATCGACCCTGCAAAAACCTGCTTTAACGTAATTTCTAAATCGGGCGCGACCAGCGAAACGATGACGCAATACCTCATCATCCTCGACCTTTTGAAAAAAGCGGGCGTAAACGTGAAAGACAACGTTATCTTCACCACCGACGCAAACAAGGGTAACCTTAAAAAGATTTCCGACGAAGAAGGCGGCATTAAGAGCTACGTTCTTCCCGACGGCGTAGGCGGAAGATTCTCGCAACTTTGCCCCGTAGGCTTGTTGCCTGCCGCTGTGCTTGGCATTGATATTAAGGGCTTGCTTGCAGGCGCGGCGTATATGGACCACCTTTGCCGTTTCTCCTCCATGCGTAAAAACCCTGCGCTTATGTGCGCTACTTTGCAAATCGCCGCAATGGAACAAGGCAAAAACGTGGGCGTTATGATGCCCTATTCGGACAACCTTAAATTCATCGCCGATTGGTATTGCCAACTTTGGGCAGAATCCCTCGGCAAGAACGTTACGCTTGACGGCACGCCTTGCAACGTAGGTCAAACCCCCGTTAAATCGCTCGGCGTTACCGACCAACACTCGCAAGTGCAACTCTACACCGAAGGTCCTTACGATAAAGTAGTCACCTTCCTTTCCTTGAAAAAGTACGGTTGCGAAATGCCTATCCCTCACGGCTGCGAAAGTATCCCCGACGTTGCGTTCCTTGGCGGACACACGATGGAAGAACTTATCCAAGCGGAAAACGCGGCTACCGCTTACGCTTTGACGAAAGCAGGACGTATGAACTACACCCTTTGGGTGCCCGAACTCAACGCGTTCACCCTCGGTCAACTTTTGTTCCTCTTCGAATTGCAAACGGCGTATGCAGGCGCAATGCTCAACATCGACACGTTCAACCAACCGGGCGTAGAAGAAGGCAAGAAAGCTACGTTTGCCCTCCTTGGCAAAGCAGGCTATACGGAAAAGAAAAAGGAACTTGATTCCTTGCCTGCAAAGGACGAAAACTGCATCATCTAACGCGTTTCGTATCCATTAAAAATTTACCGTCCCCGAAAAATACTTTCGGGGACGGTTTCTTTTTGGGTATAAAAAAACAACCCCTCGGCTATACTAAAAACGCAATCGTTTTCACGAAAAAAGGACGGCTTTACATAAGATATAGTAAGGAGCTGTTCGTTTTTTCAAAAGAGGTAAAGTTATGAACGTAAAACGCGGAGAACTGTATTACGCCGATTTATCCCCCGTAGTGGGTAGCGAACAGGGCGGCATACGCCCCGTCCTCGTCGTACAAAACGACGTGGGCAATAAATATTCCCCCACCGTTATCGCCGCCGCCGTGACAAGCAAAATCAACAAGGCAAAACTGCCCACGCATATCGAACTGCCCCCTGCCTTTGGTTTAGCCAAAGAAAGCGTTATTTTATTGGAACAAATCCGCACGTTGGATAAACGACGCTTGAAAGAGCGGATTGGCGAACTGCCTCCCTCCACTATGCACCGTGTAAACCGCGCCATTTTAATTAGCCTCGGTTTCCCCGTCGATTTCGACCCTTTCACCACCCACTTGGATTGACAAGTGGGCTTTTTTTCGGCATTTCCACCCCTTATCCACCTTAAAAAGTCAATTTCCGCGCTTGCCTATTCTTTATAATACAAGAACATACTACTTTTGGGAGTTCTTCTATGCAATTTTATAAGCGGTTTGACGTTTTACAACTATCCTTATATTTCCTCTTTGGCGCAGGTATGCTCTTTTTACGGTTCGTCGGCAATTATTTCGAGCCCTTCTCTCTCGCCCTTGCCTACGCCCTACCCTTTGCAGGCGTTTCCCCTATCCCCACCGCCTTAATCTTCTTCCTTTCCTCCTGTTTGGGGCAGGGAATCTTCGAGGTGTTGCTCGCTTTGGGACAAGCCGCTTTGCTTGCGCTTTCTTTTTTTCTACATAATAAATGGCGGTATTCCCCCAAAATAAAAGCAGGCGTTTTCCCCCTGCTCGCCCTCGCTTTATCGCTTGGCGGTTTCGTGCTCTTTTCCCCGTTCGAGGGCTACGTTCTACCCTTCGAGTTTATCTTGAACGTAACGGTGCAAAAGATTTTGATTGCCGCTTTCATCTTCCTGCTTTTCGCCGTTTTCTCCGTTGCGCTAACCGCATTGATGAAAAAATGCCTAAAATGCCGTTTGCGGATAGAAGAACTTGTTTTTTGCGTTATTTTCTTCGTTTTTGTCGGGGTAGGTATTAACCGATTGCTTGGCTTGAACGCATACATGGGGTTGGCTTTTTTCACTTTGCTCCTCTTTTCCTACGTCACCAAAGACGCCTCCGCCTTTCTATGCGCTTTCGTGCTTGCCCTGCCTCCCGTCCTTATCCACGCCTTTCCTTTGGGCAGGTTTTTCGTCTACGCCGTGGCGACGGCTTTGTTTTCTAAAATAGGGCGTTTGCCCTCCGCTTTTGCGCTACTTGGCGTATTTTTCTTTTGCGCCTATCTCGACGGCGTGTACGCCTACCCTGCGCCGCTGCTCGTACAATCTATCCTTTCCGCCACTCTGCCCGCCCTGCTTTTTATCCTCTTGCCCACTCCGCTTATACGGACAATGGAAAATAAATTGGTGTTTTATCGAGAAAAACACCTCTCGCGCGTTGCTATCAACCGCAACCGTTTTGCGATTGGCAAACAACTCTTTGAAATTTCCGCCGTCTTTCGGGATATTGAAAACACCTTTTCCGCGCTCGGCAGTAACGAGGCGGAGCAGGGCGCAAAAGAGTATATCCGCGCCTGCGTGATAGAAGAAAGCTGTAAAAACTGTCCGCAACTTGCCGTTTGCTCCAAAAAGAAAAGCCTTAACGAGATAGAAAAACTCGTCCACGTGGGCTGCTTAAAAGGCAAGGCAAATTTAATCGACGTACCCAAACAACTCGCGGACACCTGTATCAATCAAAGCAATCTTCTATACGCCGTCAATCGGCACTTGGTAGACTATCGCAAATATATGACGGAAACGGAAAACGCGGCGTCGGGACGGGCGTTGCTTGCTCGGCAAGCGCAAGGGGTGAGTGAAATATTACGAAACCTTGCATTGGAGCAAAGCGAGCCTCTTCACCTCTACACCGATAAAGAACGCTCTTTTAGTATCGCTCTTTTGAAAGCAGGCATCGTTTGTGCGGAAGTGCTTATCTACGGCGACGAACAAGACCCCGTCCTCTCCCTTATCACCTTTGGGCGCGCGGACGTGAAAAAAATCGCCCGTATTGCAAGCGAGTTATTCCAATCCCCTATGATGATTTCCAAGCGTATCACCCTTTCCCAAGATAAATACTGTTGTATTTTGCGAAAAATTCCCCAATTCGACGCCGCTTTTGGGGTTGCCACAACAAAAAAAGCAGGCGAAAACGCCTGCGGCGACACCCACTCCGTTATCCGCATCGACGAAAAAACGTTTATGGTCGCCCTTGCCGACGGTATGGGCAGCGGCGAATACGCCAAACGCATTTCCGAAAGCACTATTTCCTTGCTCGAAAGTTTCTACCGTGCAAAAATGCCCTCGCAAACGGTGCTTTCCACCATAAATAAACTGCTCACTTTTAATAAAGAAGAAACGTTTGCCTGCGTGGATATTGCCGTCGTAGACCTTGACGAGGGCAAGGCGGACGTCGTAAAAATAGGCTCTCCCGTAGGGTTTATCCTTTCGGGGAACACCGTGAAAGTGTTGGAGGGCGGTTCTTTGCCGCTTGGCATACTCGATTCCCTCCACCCCGACACGGCGTCCTATCATTTACAGGAAAACGACGTGCTTTTGTTTTTAAGCGACGGCGTGACGAGCGCGTTCGGCTCTACCACCGATTTATACGACGTATTAAAAACCGCGCCTATCCGCAACCCCCAAGAATTGGCGGACTGCCTATTAGGGCGAGCGTTGCAAGCGTACGGCGGCGTGGCGAAAGACGATATGACGGCGGTTGCCGTGCGACTGTTCAAAAAAACCGCCGCATAAAAATATACGTTTTTTTCGCAAAACATACGCTTTAAATCCACCGCATAAAAATATGCGTCCCCTTTCTATGCACGCAAAAGACAAGCATTTTTCAAAGGGCGCAAAAAAGCATAAGAAAACCTCCCCTTTTTCAAGAGGAGGTTTTGTTTTTTTTAGATAAGTGATGGATTATTTGCCGTTCTTTTCGGACAACTTCGCCATCTTCTTGTCCTTTTTAGCTTGCGCTTTCATTTCTTTCGTTACGATACGAGCTGCATCGATACGAGCGCGCATTTCTTGGGGTGTAGGAGGAACGAAAGCCGAACCTTCTGCATTTTCTTCGATAACTTCGTAGCCAGCATCTCTTTCCAAAATGGTAGCTTCCGTTTCGCCGTCGAACATATGGATATGTTTTGCGTCGAATGCAAGGTCGATAACTTCTTTAAGGTTAACGATTGCACGGCTGGAAATCTTTGCAATCATTTGCGTCGTGCTATCTACGATAGAGCTTTCTTTGCCTTCGAAATCAAGTTCGCAGTAGATTTGCGTTTCAGCACCGAGTTTTTCGATAACTTCGATACGTGCTTTAACTTGCGTTTCGGGGTTCTTTGCAAGGAAATCAGCGTCTTGGTGAATATCTTCGGGACGTACGCCAAGCGTAATCTTCTTGCCGGTGTCAAGATATTCGTTGATGTTCTTAATTCTTGCAGCTACTTCTTTGGGAAGGCAAATCTTGTTGCCGCCAACGAATTCTACGTATACTTTACCCTTGGAGGAGGTGAGCGTAGATTCTTTGAAGAAGTTCATTTGAGGCGTACCGATGAAGCTAGCAACGAAGAGGTTGATAGGATAATCGTACAAGTTTTGAGGGGTATCTACTTGTTGCATGAAACCGTCTTTCATAACGACGATACGCGTACCCATCGTCATAGCTTCGATTTGGTCGTGCGTAACGTAGATGAACGTCGTAGCAAGACGGGAGTGAAGCTTGGAGATTTCCGTTCTCATCGAAGCACGGAGTTTAGCGTCGAGGTTGGACAAAGGTTCGTCGAGCAAGAATACCTTGGGTTCACGAACGATGGTACGGCCGAGCGCAACACGTTGACGTTGACCACCGGAAAGCGCCTTCGGCTTTCTGGAAAGGTAGTCGGTGATACCGAGGATTTCAGCAGCCGCTTTAACTTTTTGGTCGATGATTTCCTTGGGTACTTTACGAAGTTTCAAACCAAACGCCATGTTGTCGTATACGGACATGTGGGGATACAATGCGTAGTTTTGGAATACCATCGCGATATCTCTGTCCTTGGGAACAACGTCGTTTACGAGCTTGCCGTCGATGTAAAGTTCACCCGAAGAAATTTCTTCAAGGCCTGCAATCATACGGAGCGTCGTGGATTTACCGCAACCGGAAGGTCCTACAAGTACGATGAATTCTTTATCTCTAATATCGAGGCAGAATTCGAATACCGCTTGTACACCGGAAGGGTATACTTTGTTAATGCCTTTGAGCAAAAGTCCTGACATAATCTTTTTCCTCCTAATGGAAACATTTTATTCGATAGTAATATTTTACTATATCTTACGATTTTTTACAATAGACAAAATCAACAAACTTACCTTTCCCTTTTGTATATTTTGCACAATAGATTTTGTTATTTTCTAACTATTCCTTAAAAGGCGCGTAATATTCGTCCTTTCTCGCCGTTTGCACTTTGCCTTGCATATAATCCACAAGCGCTTGCACAAAACTTTCCTCTTCCGTCTTTTTCACCGCCACGCGAAAACACACCCTTTCGTTATAATCGGTGGAAATTACGTTACACGCGTGCGTGGAGGTGAACTTTTGCACCCCGTCAATCCCCGTGTAATCTACGAAAATCTCGTATTCTACGCATACTTCCAACGTGCGAATATCCGCGCAGTCCAAGCACTCCGCCACGGACGAAGAATAGGCGCGTACCAAACCGCCTGCGCCCAATTTTACACCGCCAAAATACCGAACGACTGCCACCGCCGTTTCAAAAAGTTTCTTGTTTTTCAACACTTCCAACATCGGTACGCCTGCCGTGCCTTGCGGCTCGCCATCGTCGCTAAAACGTTGCAAGTTGCCCACTTTATCGGCGATAAACGCATAACAAACGTGCGTTGCAAGCGTGTGCTGTTTTCGTATCTCCGTCACGAACGCGCGCGCCTCGTCCTCGCTTTCCACGTGCGTCGCGTACGTGATAAAACGGGATTTTTCTATTATTTTTTCACTTTCACACGGCGCAAAAACCGTACGCACGCTCCTTTCCATAACGCTCCCTTTATAGCAAAATTCGGGCGATTTTTCACCGCCCGAGCTCTTTTATTTTACAACTACTTTCAAGTGTACTTTCTTGCCCTTATGCAAAACGAACTCTTTTGCAGGGATTGGCATATTCACGTCCGTCACCTTTGCATCGTCCACGGAAACGCCGCCTTGTTCGATAAGTCTTCTCGCCTCGCCTTTCGACTTTACTACGCCTACCGCTACCATTACGTCTACCACGAGCGCAACGTTTTCCACTTCCTTGGTCAAAAGTTCCGCGTCGCCGCCGCCGAACGCCGCCTTTGCTTGACTTCTTGCAAGGTTTGCCTTTTCTTCGCCGTGTACCTCACTCGTAAGCTCGTACGCGAGCGTTTCTTTCGCCAAATTGATACGTTCGTCCTTGTAACGGCAAAGCTCTTCAATTTGTTCAAGAGGCAAGAAGGTGAGAAGTTTCAAGCACTTTTCCACATCCTCGTCCGCCGTGTTTCTCCAATATTGATAGAACTCGTACGGCGTCGTCTTGTTTTCGTCAAGCCACACCGCGCCTTTTGCCGTCTTACCCATCTTCTTACCGTCGCTCGTCGTCAAAAGGGTGAACGTCATTGCGTATG
>JAZRSE010000035.1:0-2024 GCA_045651305.1 Candidatus Scatosoma sp.
GGGCTGAATACGCCGACCTGCTCTCCGAGGATTTGCGCGCCAAAGCGGACGGCGTGCGCTCCTTTTTGGGGGATTTCATCGGCGTCGCTTTGACCGCCACCCCCAACGAGTGCGGCTTGATACGGGAAAAAGCCCCTCGCCTGTTCGAGGTTTCCTATTTCACCGTCAAGACGGAAAACGGAAAAATTGTGGATATTACTTGTTGACGGCAACATTTACCACCATAAAACACTTGACAGCAACCCCCTTTTTACGCTACAATTTTGGGCGGACGGGCGGAAAAGCCCAACAAAAAGGAGAAGAATGAAAATGCAAAAAGTTATTTGTAAAAAAATCTACGATACGGAAACCTCTACGCTTTTGAAAAAGGTTACCTTCGGCGTGTACGGCGAAAGCGACGGTTGGGAAGAAAGCCTGTATCAAACGGAAGGCGGACTTTTCTTCCTTTACACCAACGGCGGTGCGGACAGCAAGCACCCGAAAGAAGACATTACGCGTATGAGCGCGGAAAAGAAAAACGCTTGGTTGAAAGCAAATGCCTAACAAAAAAGAGCAGACACAATTTGTGTTTGCTCTTTTGTCTTTATAATGGTTTGGGCTTAGCCCATCATGCGTTTGCCTCGTTAATTAGTATTTCTTCGTGGTAATATCTTTGATTACGATGGGCTCGTTGGGTACGAGGAAGGTCTGCGTTTCGCCCTTGTCGCCCGTGTAGGGGTCGTATTCATCCACCGTCACCCTTTGCTTCGTCGTGAACTCGGAAACAGCCGATTCGCCCTCTTCCACCGTGTAATTTTTCTCAATATATTCCGCGATTGCGTCCTGCAAATCCTGCAAAACTTCTACGCTGTCCTCTTTCAAGGTTGCAAAGGTACAGTATTTCGAGTTGGTGGTTTCCGTCGTGGAAAGAGAAATGTAGAACTGCGAGGTTGCGCTGTTATACTTGTATTCTCTCGTAGCCACTTGACCCGCTTTTTCTTCGTTGAGGTAAGGCGCGTATGCCTTTGCCTTCGTATCCTTTTCGTGGTAGTACATCGTCAACGAGCCGTAGGATTGCTTTTTCGCGCCGTTTTCTACCGTGAAACCGTTTGCGGAAAATTCACCGTACACGCTGTACAAGGGTTTGGTCTTTTCCACGTCCTGCCATACGCTTACGGGGAAGTTTGCATAATTTTCAAACTTTGCGATTTCGGTGTAGTATTCCTGGTAAACGATACCGTCCTCGTCATCCTCTGCGGTTGCAACTTCGTATGCGCCCGTGTACATTTTCGACGCGCTTGCATCGTAGTTATGCACGCAAAGGTTGTTATAATAATCGTTATCCACCAACCAAAGGAAGTGGTTAACCGTGGAAGGAGCGATGTTTCTATACAGTTCGTATTCCAAAACGTAGTCTTGACCGTTAAAGGTAATGGTCATTTCCACTTCGGGATGTGCGGTTTCACAAGCGGTTGCCAAACCAAGGCAAGCGGATGCGCTAAGCACCGCCATCGTATTGCAAATAATTCTCTTCATATTTTTAGCCATAATTTTGTTCTCCAATTTCGCATATTTATGCTCACATTATATTGTACATTTTCTTTCGCTTTCTGTCAATCGCTTTTGCCTATTTTCTTTAAATTTCATTTGATTTTCAAATAAGGAAACGGTAAATCAACCGTTCAAGCGCGTATAAACGGCTATCCCCCGACGAAATAAAGTGAAATCAACGCCGTATTGCGCCCCGTCTTGCCGTTGGAAAACGCAAGCGCGACAAGCGAGCGGCGAGGGCGCGTACACGGACGTACGTAACCGAGCCGTTTACTTCTCTTGCGCCGTATTTTATAGGCAAAAGCAAAAAAACGACCTGCATACGCAAGTCGTCTTTTTCACTTTTGATGTGTAAAGCTTATTTAAGTTCAGCGGTAGCGCCGTTTTCTTTAAGCTTAGCAACCAATTCTTCAGCGTCAGCTTTGGGAGCGTTTTCTTTGATAACGCCCATGCTTTCAACTGCTTTCTTAGCGTCAGCAAGGCCAAGGCCGGTA
>JAZRSE010000036.1:0-1840 GCA_045651305.1 Candidatus Scatosoma sp.
TCTTCCTAAGACCGCTTGGCCTCCCGACTTAGCTCTTCAGATTAAAAATGCAAAAGAAAGAGGAGAAAAGCTTGCCATGATTTTGCCCGTAGGACCTATGGGTATGTATAAATGGGTGGTTTATTTCTTAAAAGAATGGAAAGTTTCCTGCGAGCACGTATATACGTTTAATATGGACGAATGGGCGGACAGCGAGGGGAACACCCTTGCTCCCGACAATTCGGGTGCGTTCCAGTACGCAATGGAACAGGCACTTTTTAACCCCCTTGGTGAATTGACCGTTCCCAAGGCGCAAAGAAACTTTGCAACGAAAGCAAATCTTCCCACCTATCCCGAAAAGATAGCGGCTTTGAAAGCAGAGGGCGCAAAGCTTGTACTCGTTTACGGTATCGGTAGAATGTGCCATATCGCTTTCTGGGAACCTACCTTTGCGGCGGATTATGCGACGGCAGAAGAGTGGGAAAAAGCTCCTTACCGTATCGCGGCGAAAATTCACCCCTTGACGGTAGAGCAGAACGCTTTGACGAGTTTCAAATCGCGCACGACACTTGTACCTTGCCGTGCAAATACGATTGGTCCTGGCTTGTTCTTGCAGGCGGATTATGCAATCGGCGGTGCGGACGGTACGCTTGGCAGAGGTATGCAATGGCAGGGTATGTCCCTTTGGATGACTTTGCGCTATGGCAAAACGCCTTGGATTACTTCGTCCTACATTCCTACTCTTGCAGGTAGATTGTTCTTCTTGAAAGAGTTGGCTGGTCCTCTCGTAGCGGAGTGCAACTAATATGAAAAACGGAATAGCGGTTGCAGGGACAATTCTCGTTGACAGCATCAACGAGATTTCCGCATATCCGCAGGCTGGAGAATTGACAAAAATCAAAAGCGTGCAAAAATCGGTGGGCGGTTGCGTACCGAACGTGGCGATTGATTTAAAACGCATCGCTCCCGAAGTGGAGATAAAGGCGGTTGGAAAAATCGGAAACGACGAAAACGGCGAGTACGTGAAGAGCGTACTTGCCAAAAACGGCGTGGATGTTGAGGGCGTATCGTTGAGCGCGGACAAAACGAGCTTTACCGAGGTGATGAGCGTATCGGGCGGTCAACGCACCTTCTTCACTTACGCTGGCACAAGTGCGGATTTTGGCGCAAACGACGTGGGCATGTCTGCGTTGAACGTGAAAATGCTGCATTTGGGCTACTTCCTGTTGCTGGACAAAATTGACGGCGGCGACGGGGAAAAGCTGTTAAAAATGGCACAGGAACAAGGGGTGAAAACCTCGATTGACTTGGTAAGTGAAAACTCCGACAGATATTCCCTCGTCTTGCCTTGCTTGAAATACGTGGATAATTTGATTATCAACGAGGTAGAGGCAGGGGCGTTGACGGGGATTGAGCCGAAAAGGGAAAAACTTGTCGAAATCGCACAAAAATTAAAGGCATACGGCGTAAAAGAAAGGGTGATTATTCACACGCCCGAAATTGGGGTTTGCGTGTCGGAAACGGGCGTTCAACTCGTACCTGCCTATGCCCTTCCCGAAAATTTCATTGTGGGAACGACGGGCGCAGGCGACGCGTTTTGCGCAGGCGCACTGCTTGGAATTTACCAAGAAAAAACGGATAAGGAAATTTTGGAATTTGCATCCGCGGCGGCGGTGGCGGCGCTTTCGAAAGCGGACGCGACCAGCGGACTTTGTACAGAACAAGAAATTAAAGAGCTTTGTAAAGGCTTAAAGAGGAAAGAAATATGCTTGTAAATTTGAAAGAAATTTTAGAAATTGCAGAACAGGATAAGAGTGCTATCGGTATGTTTAACGCTACGGGCTTTGACAGCTTGCAGGCG
>JAZRSE010000037.1:0-5736 GCA_045651305.1 Candidatus Scatosoma sp.
TATAGTTGCCGATAATAGGCATCGTACACTCGGGGATTTGCTCTTTCATCTTGTAGACCATATCCTCGAAATCCTTAATCGTGCGGCAATGTTTCAACGTCCCGCCCGACGCCGCAGCGGCTTGCGCCGTGTCCGTATAACCTACTCTTTCCATATAATCTTTACGGATAAGGATAGATTTCATCTTCGTCTTATTCACGGACGGAATACCGATAATTTGGTCGTCCATCGTCGTCGTTGCGTAGAACGCCTTTTTATCCACGGCTCTTCTAATATCGTAGAAACCTTCGATATAGTTTGCCAAATTAAGCGTTACGTTTTGGCCAAGCACCGTTTCGTTCAAGCCTGCTTGCCCAAGATACCCAACCGCCGCGTCCCAATCGCCGCCTGCCATAACCGCGCCGAACTTATTATTGAACGTTGCGTGCGATTCGTACATAATTTGCAAATCGAGGTTCAAGCCCGTATCGTTTTTGAATTTTTGTTCAATCGCTTGTTCTACCGTTGCCTCTTCCGAGCCCTCTTGATATACGCCGTAAACTTGGCTTTCATCAAGGTAAATGGTCAATTTACCCGTGCCGTTATTCACCTTGCTATAATCGGTAGTGCCGATGATTTCTTCCTCTTCGCCACCGCCGCCTGCCTCGTAGCCGTCTTTATAACCGTCTTGATAGCCTTTATCGTACGCGCCGTCCTCGTACGCGTCTTGATAGCCTTCGCCCCAGCCCTCTTCGTAGCCTTGGCCAAGCCCCGCGTTATAGCCTGCGTTATAGCCTGCGTCGTAAGCGTCGTCCCTCGTCGTTCCGTTTTCACCAATGCCGTTATCGCAGCCTACTACGCCAAACGCCATCATCATCGCCAATGCGCTAACGGTAATTCTCTTTATCTTTCTCATTTTTTACTTTCTCCTTAATATTCGATACACCTTATTCCTTAACGCCGCCGACAAGCGCACCGCCGATAAAGAATCTTTGCAAGAAGGGATACACGATAACGATAGGCGCCATCGCCGTAATAATCGCCGCGCTATAAACGCCTTGCGAGCTAATCGTAGGGTCGCTACCCGCTTCGCTGAGCCGCGTATTCAAATCGTTCAAAATCGCTTGTACAGGCCACAAATTCTTGTGTGCGCTATCCAAGAACAACGATGCTTGGAACCAGTCGTTCCATACGGCAACCGCCGTGTAAAGGATAATCGTCGCAATTATCGGGAAGGCAAGAGGTACGACGATTTTATAAAGTACCTGAACGTTGGTTGCGCCCTCCAATTTTGCCGATTCTACAAAAGATTCGGGCAAGCTTTTGAAGAAGTTTTTAGCAAGCATTATAAACCAAGCGTTTACGCCGCTGGGGAGGATAATCGCCCACATACTGTTCAAAAGCCCCAAGTTTTTAATAATCAAATAGTAAGGAATCGTACCGCCCGCAAACAGCATCGGGATAACCAAGAAAATATTAAAGAATTTCTTGCCCTGTAATTCGGGACGGGTTACCGCGTACGAATACAACGAAACGTTGATAACCATAATCACCGTAGCGGTAATCGTCATAAACGCCGAGTTACCCAACGCGCGCATAATGGAAATATCGTCGTTTACGAAGATATGTTTATACCACTTAAACGTAAACTCACGGATGATTAACGAATAGCCGTGCGTTTGAATCGCCTCGAAGGAGGAGAGGGAAACGCATACAATCATAAGCAAGGGCAAAATGAACATTGCCGAAAGCAAAATCATTAATATTACGTTAAAAATATCAAATGCTTTTTCACTTCTTGATTTTACCATTTTTCCACCTCCTTGTGTTAGTACGCGCCTTCAACGCCAAGTTTCTTAACGACCTTGTTACTTACCGATACGATAATAAGCGCCGCTATACCTTGCATCAAGCCCATCGCCGTCGTCGTACTGTACGCCGAAACGTTACCGCGTTGGTTGTAGATAACCATACCGAGCACTTCCGTCGTATCTCGTAGCGCCGTCGCGCCGCCCTGCGTCATCGTGTAGATTTGGTCGATGTCGTCTTTTACCAAGTTACCCAAACTGAATATGATTTGAATACCGATTACGGGAAGAAGTCCTGGCAAGGTAATATGCCAAAGCTGCCCCAACCGTCCTGCGCCGTCTATACGAGCCGCCTCGTACAACGCAGGGTTAATCGCCGTGATTGCCGCCAAGTAGACGATGGTCGAATACCCCAAGGTTTTCCAAATGTAGGTAAACGTGAGTATCGTCCGCCAATACTTCGGCTCGGTATACCAGTCGATTTCTTTGCCGCCCAAGCCCATAATCAATTTGTTGAGGATACCGCCGCTCGCCTCGTCGGAAAGGAAGAGGTAGGCGATACCGGAAATCGTCAACCACGAAATAAAGTACGGGAAATAGGACACCGTTTGCACCGCCTTTTTGAATAAGCCCTCGCGCAAGTAGCTAAACAACAACGCAAGCAATACCGCGCACAGGAAACCGAAGATAAAGCGGAGCAACGCCAACATAAACGTATTCCCCGTCAACCGCCAAAAATCTACGGCAGGGTTGGTAAAGAGGGAATAGAAGTTCTTAAAGCCGCCGTACGCAGCCCACTCGCTCCCAAACATACCGTCCGCAATTCGATAGTTCTTAAACGCCATTATGATACCGCTCATCGGCAGGTACATAAACAGGATAAGAAGTACCATCGTAGGCACCATCATCAAATACAAATCGTAGTTTCTAAAAAAGAGTTTGGTCTTCTTGCTATGCGCAATCTTTTTGAACCAGCCCTTGAAAATACCCACCACGATAAGGAGCACCAATACCGAGCCGCCGATAATCAAGCCCCACATAAGAATAGGGTTGAATTCGAGTTGCACGTAAACGCAACCAACGAAACAATTTACGCTTTCTTCCGTGATAACGGGGTCGCCGTTTTCGTCGTAGCTAATTACTTCCGCATTTACGGCTACGGGGGTGACTTTGATAGCGGAATCGTCCACCACTTCCACGTTTTGTCCGCCGTACGCAATAACGTTGCCCTTAAACGAGAAGGTTATGCTTTGCAAGCCCTCAATATCGGCAAGGAAGAAGGTAAACGCCTTGCCTCTCTTGTGTTGGGACAACAAGCCGTCCCTATCCAAGAACCCAGATGCGCCTGCATTTCTTTGCGCCTCCGTAGGCGATACGAGAACGGTTTTACCCGACTCTACGTGAACAGGGTCGAACCCCAACGCCGCGTCCTTTTCAAACTTGTAAAGGTTGCCGGTGTAAGAAGAGAAAGAACCGTAGCTACCGTCGCTCCAATTCTTCAACGAATTCACCGCGTTGTTATCCTCCAAGAATTCCGTAGAATCTTGATACCCAAACGAGCCGATACCCTTTATGTATTGGATACGCTTAAAGGAAATAACGATGGTATAATACTCCTCGCTTTCCGTCAACGATTCCATCGTTAAACGATGTTCGTCACCGTCGGACGCAATACCCACGCTTTCAAAAATATCGCGCATATCGTCGCGGAGCGTGTTTTCGGAAATACCATCGCCTTTTGCCACGGTAATCGTCGCCGTACCAGAGCCGTCCCTGCCTATCTCAACGTGCGCAGTAGAACAAGACCCGATGAAAAACATCATCAAGCATACGAGCAACATTACCAAAATTGGTTTGATTTGTCTCCTTTTCATTTTTTTACCGCCTATTTGTGTAAATATAATTTTACTTATTATACATTATAATAAATATACACTTGGTTGAAAATAGCAAAAGTAGACTTTTTATTTAACAAAAATTAACCTTGCCAACGCAAAACAAGTTGTTTTTTAGCAATTTTTTGCAAGTTATTTAGCAATTTTTAACTCAATATGCGCAAAGTATCCCTAAAATGCGTTTTTTATGTTACAATTTTGCCAAATTCTGCTATGGGGATTGTATGAAAAACCTTGACACGATGAAAAACAAATTTTTATACGATTTCAACTTCGTTAACGACCCGAAAATCTTTAACGAGTTGGTTTTGTATCAATTAGGGGAAATCTATTGCGACGACGACGCCGTTTGCAAAATGCACACGCATTTGGATTTCTTCGAGTTGACTTTTATCGTATCGGGGAAAGGCATTATTTATTGCGAAGACGTGCCTATCAAAGTGAAGAAAAACGATTTGTTTATCTCCCTGCCTTTCGAGCGACACAAAATCGTTTCCGATAAGAAAGAGCCTTTGCGTTATTACTTTATTTCGTTCAGCTTTTTGCCAAGCTCGCTATTCAAAGCGGAAATATTGTATTCCCCTGCTCTTCTCAACCTCCCCGCGCACCTTCGCACGCACAATTCGCAAACGTGGGAAAACACGTTTATTTCCTTGCTTTCCACTATGCAGGAAAACAATAAGTATTCCAATTTGAAGTTCGAGTTGATGGTGAAAACGCTTTGCATTTCCCTTTGGCAAACGTATCAAGAATTGCCCTCAAAGCACTACGCCGCGCCCAAGGGGATTGAAGAGCAAAACCTCTTCTTTAAGATTATTCATTACATTGACGAGCATTTGACAACCATCCACAACCTTACGGAAATTGCCGATGCCCTGCACTACAATTACGTTTACATCTCCCGTATTTTCAAGACGAAATCGGGAAAATCTATCTATCAATACTTCTCGGAAAGAAAACTGCTTATGGCGGAACAGTTATTAAAGGACGGCACTATGTCCGTAACGAAGATAGCCGAACACCTCAATTATTCCTCTATCTACGTGTTTAGCCGCAGTTTCAAAAAGTACTTTGGGTATAGCCCCAGCCTTTACGAAAAGAAAAAGGAAAAAGAATAATTTTACAACGCAAAAAAACGCCACGATTGCCTCGTGGCGTTTTTCTTATTCCTTATGCACTTAAACCATACCGTTTAGGGGGTAATTTTATAAAAACAGGTAAATTATCCCCACAATGCTGCCTGCAAGCACCCCAAAAACGATAATCGGTCCTGCGACGATAAACATCTTCGCCGCCATACCATACACCATGCCTTCCGTCTTAAATTCTATCGCAGGCGAGGCCACGGAATTGGCAAAACCCGTAATCGGCACAATCGAGCCTGCCCCTGCGTTTTTCCCTATACGGTCGTACACGCCAAGCCCCGTTAAAAGAGTGCCTAAAAAGATTAGGATAACGCTCACCGTGCCTGCAAGCACGTCCCCTTGTAAACCAAAGGCAAATTCGAGGATATATCGCAAAAATTGCCCAACGCAACATATAAATCCCCCCACCATAAACGCGCGGAAACAGTTTTTGAAATGCTCGGTAGGCGGGTCGAACGAATTGACGTACGCCACGTAGTTTTTATTGTAATTTTGCCTATTTTTCCCCGTCAAAGCGTACATACCCCCTTTGTTTTGTGTTTTTGCTCCCCTTTTATCGCAGGAAAGCAGGTTTCCCTCTCTTCACGGGTTTTCCCCTCGTCTTCAAATATTTCCACCTTTTTCATAAAAATACTTTGTCGTTTTATACGGGAAATTATACGCTTTATAAACAAATTCTTCATAAAAAACAAGCCGACGTAAAAACCCCCAAACGGCACGCCGTTTGAGGGTTTACTATTATAACGTGTTTCTTTCCACAAATGCACGGGCAAGCGTTACGTCGTCCGTGTATTCTATTTCCGAGCCGATAGGAATACCGTGCGCCAAACGCGTAACGGTAATATCGAAAGGTTTAATGAGTTTCGCGATATACATCGCCGTCGCGTCCCCCGAAACGTCGGGGTTCGT
>JAZRSE010000038.1:0-1731 GCA_045651305.1 Candidatus Scatosoma sp.
CAACGGTTTGCGCGACGACGAACTGGAAAAAGTCCTTGACGAAATGTCCGTCGACGAAACAGTAGACATTATCGAAGAAATGCCCCAAGAAATCGTAAGGCGTATTGCGGAAACGGACGAAATCCTGCTTCTGCTTTCCGAACGGAACTTCTCCGTCCTGCGTCCCCTTATCGCTTCGATGAACGCCATCGACCTTGCGGAAGTTTTTAACGAAATCCGCGCACAATCCCAAGTGCACGTGCTTTTCCGTATCCTGCCCAAAGATTTGGCGGCGGAAACGTTCGTCGAAATGGACAGCGACGTAAAAGAAACGTTGATTTCTAAATTGAACGATAGAGAACTTCGCGCCGTTATGGACGAGCTTTTCCTCGACGACACCGTCGACATCATCGAAGAAATGCCTGCAAGCGTGGTAAAGCGTGTACTTGCACAAAGCGACCACGAAACGCGCGCCTATATCAACGAAATTTTGAAATACCCCAAAGACAGCGCCGGCAGTATTATGACGATAGAGTTCGTTTCCCTGCACCCGACGATGACGGTTGACGACGCGTTCGAGCGGATTCGTAAAACGGCGATTGACAAGGAAACGATTTATACCTGCTACGTTGTAGACGCAACGAATAAGCTTGTGGGCTTGGTAACGGCAAAAGACTTAATGCTTGCTAAAAAGAGCAAGACCATCGAAGATATTATGGTGGATAACGTTATCTACGCGCACACGGAAGACGACAAAGAAGAAGTAGCGCGTAAAATTTCCGATTACGGTTTCCTTGCCCTGCCCGTCGTAGATAGAGAAACGCGGCTTGTGGGTATCGTAACCGTAGACGACGCAATGGACGTCATCGAATCGGAAAACACGGAAGACATCGCAAAGATGGCGGCCGTAACCCCCACCGATAAGCCCTACTTAAAAACGAGCGTTTGGCGGCTTTGCGCCAGCCGTTTGCCGTGGCTTTTGATATTGCTTATCTCTTCCACCTTTTCAGGCTTAATCATTTCCGCCAACGAAAGCACGTTGAATATGCCTATCTACGGCATCGTTTTAACGGCTTGTATGCCAATGCTAATGGGTACGGGCGGTAATGCAGGCTCGCAAGCGTCCGCTATGATTATACGCGGTATTGCCATAGGCGAGGTGAACTTCAAAGATACTTGGAAGGTTATTTGGAAGGAAATCCGCGTGTCCATATTGCTCGGCGCAATCCTTTCCGTAGCTTGCTTTGGCAAAGTAATGCTCGTCGACGGCTTGCATCAAATCCAAAACGGAACGCTTGTCGCTATCGTTATTTGCGTATCCCTGTTCGTCACCATTTTGGCGGCAAAGCTCATCGGCGCACTCCTGCCCCTGTTTGCTAAAAAATGCAAATTAGACCCTGCGGTTGTAGCCTCCCCCTTTATTACGACCATTATCGACGTGCTTTCCCTCACCGTATATTGCGCGTTCGCTATTTGGATTCTTGGCACGTTATAAATTAAATAAAAAAACAAAACACCCCGAGGTAGAATTCCTCGGGGTGTTTATTATTCACACGCTCTTATTTATATAAATTCATCGACAGGTATCTATCGCCGCTATCGGGCAATATGGTTACGATATTCTTGCCTGCGTTTTCTTCTCGCATAGCAAGCGCCACCGCCGCCGCCACGTTTGCGCCTGCCGATATACCTGCAAAGGCGTTTTCTTCCTCATACAACGCTTTCGTAAACGCATAAGTCGGATCGTAGCCA
>JAZRSE010000039.1:0-5755 GCA_045651305.1 Candidatus Scatosoma sp.
CCCCAAGACCAATCCTTTCGCAAAGAAATACGAAACGCTCCGTTATGCGGATATCATCAACCAAGGGTTGAAGGTAATCGACTTCACGGCGGCGACGATGTGTATGGAAAACAACGTGCCTACGCTTGCGTTTGGCTTGAACGAAGAAAATTCTATCGTTCGTGCGGTATGCGGTGAAAAACTCGGCACGCTTATCAAAGTATAAAAAACATAACAATAGGATATAAAGGAGAAAGACCATGATTGAAAACGAAAAGATTGAAGAGATGATGATGGAGCTTGAAGAAAAGGCTGAAAATTCTTTGCGCGCGCTTGAAGGCGATTACGGCGCAATTCGTACGGGCAGAGCAAACCCCCGTATTTTGGATAGATTGGACGTAGAGGCATACGGCGGTATGAGCAAGCTTATCGAGCTTGGCAACGTATCCGCGCTCGATGCGAAATGCTTGCAAATCAACCTTTGGGACAAATCGCTTTTGAAAGCGGTGGAAAAGGCGATTTTGCAATCGAACATCGGTCTTACGCCCACCAACGACGGCAACGTAATTCGTTTGGTATTCCCCGATATGACGGAAGAAAGAAGAAGAGAGCTTGTTAAGCAAGCGAAGAAGATGGGGGAAGAAACGAAGGTTGCGGTAAGAAACCACCGCCGCGAAGCAATGGACGTAATCAAGAAGATGAAGACGGCGAAAGAACTTTCGGAAGACGAGGCGGCAGGCTGCGAGGCGGACGTAGAGAAGATGGTTGGCGATTATATGTCCAAGTTGGAAGTAATTATTTCGGCAAAAGAAAAGGAACTCATGTCTATTTAAGGTATGGGCAAGAATAGAATAACAGGGGAAACAAAAATTCCCAAACACATAGCAATTATAATGGACGGCAACGGGCGTTGGGCGAAGAAACGCCTGATGCCCCGTTCTTTTGGGCATAAACAAGGCATGGAGCGTATGATAGGGCTTATGGAGCACGCCTTTGATTTGGGCGTATCCTACGTCACCGTGTACGCGCTTTCCACCGAGAATTTACGCCGTCCGCAAGAAGAACTCAATGGTTTGTACGATTTAATCCGTCACCATTTTGAGAAGAATATGCGCCGCCTTTGCGAAAAGGGGGTGCGCCTTCGTGTTATCGGGGATATAACCCTTTTGCCTATCGACGTGCAAGAAACGTTGCGTAACGCGGAAAGAGATAGCGAGAAATACGAGGGGAAATGCGTAAACATCGCGCTTTGTTACGGCTCTCGTGCGGAAATCGTGCGCGCCGTTAACTTGGCGGTGGAGAAAGGGGAAAAGGTGACGGAAGAAACGCTTTCTTCCCTCCTTTATACCGAGGGGCAACCCGACCCCGATTTGATGATTCGTACGGGGAAAGAGGTACGTCTTTCCAACTTCCTTTTGTGGCAGTCGGCGTATGCGGAGTTGTATTTCTCCGATAAAATGTTCCCCGAATTTTCCAATAAGGATTTAGAGAAAGCCATCGTTTGGTTTTCCTCGCGTACCCGTCGTTTTGGTAAGACGGACGAACAGTTGAAAAAATAAAAAACAAAGGCAGTACTATGAAAAAAAGAGTGATTAGCGGCGCAGTATATACGGCAATCTTGGTTGCGTTTTTCTGCTTAAAAATATTCGTGCACGAGTTCTTCTTCGATGCGCTTATCTATGCGTTTGCCGTTATCGGCACGTGGGAAATTTTGCGTGCGTTCAAGGATAAAACGACGAAAGCACAACGGGTTATCGTAATGACGTTTGCCGTTATTTGTATCCCTGTATGCGCGGCGGCGGAAGAGTATCTTTCCTACGGCTTGCATTACACCTGCACCTGTTTCGTGGTGTTTGCCGTGGCGCTTTTATCCCTTTTGGTGCTCGACCACGACAAGACGACGCCCGAAAACTTGGGTTTATCCTTCCTTTCGGCGATATATCCCGTGTTGTTATTGTCTATGTTGGTGCTTGCCAACCACGCGCCTGCGCTTGCCTCCCTTAAAGGCGTAGCGTTTAACTCCAACTTGCTCGTCCTGTTCATCTTCGTCGTATCGCCTCTTGCGGACGTATTTGCGTTCCTTTTTGGTATTTCCCTTAAAAAGGTATTCCCCAAAAAGCTTGCGCCCACGTTGAGCCCGAACAAGACGATTGTCGGCGCGGTTGGCGGATTGATTGGCGGTATTTTGGGTGCGTGCGCGTTGTATTTTGCGTACGGCGCAATTTGCGGTAGCTTTGAAAATATGGGGCTTTGGTTGCCGATATACCTCGTAATGGGGCTTTTGGCGGCGGCGGCAACCGAGTTTGGCGATTTGGTGGAAAGCTGTATCAAACGCAAGGTGGGCATCAAAGATATGGGCAACATTATGCCCGGCCACGGCGGCGTTCTCGATAGAATTGACGGCACGTTGTTTGCATCTATGGTGGTGTACTTGGCGTTCTCCGTCGTGCGTATGTACTTGATATAAAGGAGTGGAAATGAAAAGAATTTCCCTTATCGGCTCGACGGGCTCGATTGGGCAGCAGGTATGCTCCGTTGTCCGTCGGCATAGCGAAAAATTCCAAATAGAATCCATTGTCGCAAACGCTTCTTCGGAGGCGTTTTTAAGCCAAGTAAAGGAGTTTAAGCCCAAGTACGCGGCGCTTGTGAACGAGGAAGAGGGGAAAAAGATAGCCTCTCAAATCCCCGACGGCGTGCGTTTTGGCTACGGAAAAGAGGCGTCGCTTGCCGCGGTGGAATACGGCGACACGGCGTTTATCGCGTCGACGGGCTTTGCGGGGCTTGCCTATTCGTTAAAGGCAATCGAGTGTAAAAAGGATATAGCCCTTGCCAATAAGGAAACGCTTGTTTGCGGCGGCGAGCTGGTTATGAACAAAATAGAGGGGGCAGGTATTCGTTTAATGCCTGTGGATAGCGAACACTCCGCGCTTTGGCAGGCGCTTTCCTTCCGCACGGACGCACCCTTTTCCCGTTTGATTATCACGGCAAGCGGCGGCCCGTTCTACGGCTGGGATAAACAGCGTTTGCAAAGCGTAACGCCTGCGTCCGCCTTAAAGCACCCCACGTGGCAAATGGGCGCAAAAATCACGATTGATAGCGCAACCCTGCTCAATAAAGGGTTTGAGGTTATCGAGGCGAAATGGCTATATAACACCACGCTTGATAAGATACATACCATCGTGCAACCGGAAAGCATTATCCACTCTATGGTGGAATTTGCCGACGGGGGCATTTTGGCGCAAATGAGTTATCCAACGATGGAACTTCCCATACAACTTGCGCTCACGTATCCCGAGCGTTTCGATTGCGGATTAAAACCGCTTGACTTTGCGGCTTTGGGAGCAATTCGCTTTTTGCCCTTGGATAGAAAAGCGTTCCCTTGTTACGATATGGCGCTCACCTCGGCGGAGTACGGGGATAACTATCCTTGCGCGCTTAACGGGGCAGGGGAAGTGGCGGTACGCGCGTTCTTGGACGGAGAAATTCCCTTCCTGTCGATTGCGGACGTTATAGAGAGCGCGTTAAACGCGACAAAGCGTATGAAACCGAGTTGTTACGAAATACTAAAAGAAACGGACGCCGCCGCGCGCGCATATGCGAAAGAGGCGGTTTGTAAAATCACGAAAGCGGGAAAATAAGAAAAGGTAGAGGAACGAGCGTTGCAAATTACGGCATTGTTGGCAGGAAACGTATGGAAAACCATTGGCGGGGTGGCGATAGCTATCGTTATCCTGCTCGTTATGGTAACGATACACGAATTCGGCCATTATATAGCAGGCAAAACGTTAGGGTTTAAGATAAACGAGTTCTCCGTCGGTTTCGGCCCTGCGCTTTTCAAAAAGCGGAGCAAGAAAACGGGTGAAACGTTCGCTTTGCGTGTAATTCCTTTGGGCGGTTATTGCGCTTTCGAGGGGGAGGATTACGAGGAGGAAGAGGAGGAAAAAGAGAAAGAACCTCTTTTCGACGACTTTTCGGGCGAAGAACAAAAACCCTTGGAAGAATATTCTACGCAGGTAGAGAAAAAGGAAGAAGAACAAGAAGAAGGGGAAAAAGAGGAGAAAGCGGAGGAGATTTATCCCGAACCCAAAGGGGAGAAGTTCAACGACCAACCCCCTTGGAAACGGATTATCGTTTTAATCGCAGGGGCTACGATGAACTATTTATTGGCGTTGTTCCTCATCATTTTAACGTTCTGTATTTACGGGCCTATGCACTCGTACGTGGCGTACGAGGGCGAGGGAACGCCGATTGTAAGCGAAACGGCGGTGTCCGCAAGGGATATCGTGCTTTCGGTGGACGGACGGGATATTTATTATTCCACCGATTATACGAAGGCGCTCAACGGCAAAAAGCAAGGGGAGGAAGTGGACGTCGAAGTCTTGCGCTATAATAAAGAGCGCCAAGAATGGGAAGAAAAGACGTTGAATATCACCCTGCTTTGCGATTGCAATTTCAAAAATATGACGGACGTTGCGCCCGTGTATAACGCGTTTGGCTTGGATACGACAAAGTATTATATCGCAAACGTGGCGGATAGAGAGGTTACGGGCGAGGGATTTTTCGAAATCATCGGCAAATCGGTTGTGTATTCTTGGAAGACGGCAGGGATAGTCTTGCGCTCTTTGGGAGAACTTATCACGGGCAAAATCGGCATTACGTCGATGGGCGGCCCTGGCACGACGATTGGCGCAACGGCGGAGGCGGCGTCGGCAGGTATGCTCTCCACCTTGTATATCGCCTCGTTTATCGGCGTCAATTTGGCGGTGTTCAACCTGTTGCCAATCCCTGCGCTCGATGGGTGTAAGGTTATCTTTTGTATTATTGAGTGGATACGCAAAAAGCCCGTCAATAGAAAGGTGGAAACGATGATACATTTTATCGGCATCATCTTCCTCTTTGGGTTTGCTATTTTGCTCGACGTGCTACAATGGATTTTATAGAAAAAACTTAAAAAATTTCACGAGTGTCAAGTAAAAATGCTTGACACTTATATTTTTATGCGGTATAATAGAGCAGAACAAAGGGGGTAGAGCGCATGAAAGACGATATTGGATTTGTGCGGCTTTGGGACGTGTATTCCCCTTTGCTTACGAAAACGCAACAGGAAATCACGCATTTGTATTTTAATTGCGATTTGTCTTTGGGCGAGATTGCCGAACAAAAAGGGGTATCTCGGCAAAGCGTATCCGATTGTTTGCAAAAATGCCGTAAACAGTTGGAAACGTACGAGGCGAAGTTGGGTTTCGTAAAGACGGTGGAAGAAATGCAATCGCAAATAGACGCGTTGCAAGGCGTAAAGAGATAAAGGAGAAATTATGGCGTTATTCAGTTCTTTGTCGGAAAGACTTAATCATATTTTTTCCAAGCTCACAAAACGCGGAAAATTAACCGAGCTGGAAATTCGTACGGCGATGCGCGAAGTGCGTATTGCGCTGCTCGAAGCGGACGTTAATTTGAAAGTAGCCAAACAGTTTATTGCCGAAGTTTCGGAAAAGGCGGTAGGGCAAGAGATACTCTCTTCCTTAAACCCCGCGCAACAGGTTATCAAAATCGTAAACGAAGAGTTGATTGCGCTAATGGGCGCGAAAAACGCGAAGTTGGAAGTGGCGTCCAAGCCGCCTACGGTGATTATGATGTGCGGTTTGCAAGGCGCAGGTAAGACGACGCTTTGCGGAAAACTTGCGTTGCAGTTGAAAAAACAGGGCAAAAAACCTTTGCTCGTGGCAGGGGATATTTACCGCCCCGCAGCAATTACGCAGTTGCAAGTCGGGGGGAA
>JAZRSE010000040.1:0-5257 GCA_045651305.1 Candidatus Scatosoma sp.
AGCGCCTTATATCTTTCATCATCGGGATGTACCGCAACAGCCGTATCGCCGAGCATCGTTTCGGGACGAGTAGTTGCAACGATAACCGACGTTGAACCGTCAGCCGCAGGATAGCTAAGGTGCCAGAAATGTCCGCCTTCTTCCGCATATTCCACTTCCGCGTCCGAAAGCGCCGTCTTACAGCAAGGACACCAGTTGATAATTCTATCGCCTTGGTAAATCAAGCCCTTTTCGTAAAGGTTAACGAATACTTCTCTAACCGCACGAGAGCATTTTTCGTCCATCGTGAACGCTTGTCTTTCCCAATCGCAAGACGTACCCATTTTGCGTTGTTGGAGCATAATACGGTTGCCGTATTGTTCCTTCCACTCCCACGCACGTTTCAAAAAGCCGTCTCTGCCGATGTCCGCTTTGGTAACCCCTTCCGCTTTCATCTTTTCTACGATTTTTACTTCCGTAGCGATAGATGCGTGGTCGCATCCAGGGAGCCACAATGCGGAATACCCCTGCATACGCTTAAAACGAATAAGCGTGTCTTGCATAGTAGCGTCCATTGCGTGCCCCATATGCAGTTGCCCCGTAATATTGGGGGGCGGCATCATAATAGTAAAAGGCACTTTGTTAGCGTCTCTTTCCGCGTGAAAATACCCCGATTGTTCCCAATCGGCGTAAATTCTATCCTCGAAATCTTTGGGATTATACGTCTTTTGCATTTCCATAATCACAACCCTCGCGTTGTTTTGTTTTTTATTTTTCGTCGAAATTCCCCACTTTATAAAAAAGCATAGGAACATTATTATAATACTTTCCACCGCGATTGTCAATAATAAACGGGCTCTCATATAATATATTATTCTAATTTTTTTCAAAAACGGAGAGTATTGCATTATGAAAAATTTGAAAAAATCTATATGCGCGGTAATCGCCGCCAGCCTTACTATCTTGCCTCTTTCCGCCTGCAAAGACGACGACGGCGCAAAGAAACTGCAAATTAACGAAGTTACACACTCGGTTTTCTACGCTCCTTTATACCTTGCCGACGCGCTTGGCTATTTCGAAGAAGAAGATATTGAAATAGAGCTTACCAACGGCGGCGGCGCGGATAACGTTATGTCCTCCCTTCTTGCAGGCGAGGCGGATATCGGCTTTTGCGGACCGGAGGCGGCTTTATACGTACTTATAGGCGGTTCTACCGACGTACCCACCGTGTTTGGGCAACTTACCAAACGGGACGGCTCCTTCCTCGTAGCAAGAGAAAAACCGACGAAGGAATTTTCTTGGAGCGATTTGCAAGGCAAAGAAATTCTTGCAGGCAGACAGGGCGGCGTACCTGCTATGACCTTTGAATACGTATTGAAACAACAAGGCGTTTCCGCAAACCTCAACTACGGCGTGGCGTTCAATATGATGACGAGCGCGTTTGAGGCAGGCACGGGCGATTACTGCACTATGTTCGACCCCGTTGCCTACGAATACGAGGCGGCAGGGAAAGGTTACGTCGTTGCCTCCGTCGGCGAGGCGTCGGGCGAAGTTCCCTACACCTGTTTTATGGCGAAAAATTCTTGGCTTAAAAAGAACGAAGATACCGCCGAGGGCTTTTTACGAGCAATTACCAAAGCGGTGAAATACGTCAACGAGAACTCGCCTGAAACGGTTGCTCCCTATCTCAAAGCGTATTTTGAGGGAACGAGCGAAACTTCGCTTGCCGCGTCCGTAAAACGCTACCGCGACATCGACGCTTGGCGCACCAACCTTACGATGACGGAAGAAAGCTTTAACCGTTTACAAGACATCATTGACAGCGCAGGCGAATTGGAAGAACGTACGCAAATGAATAAGCTTGTAAATAACTCGTATGCGGATAAAGTTTATAACGAGGTCTATAAAAAATAATCAATAACTTTAAGAAATACGATTGGACGGAATACGCAAATGAAAGAAGTTTTACGATTTGAAAACGTTTCTATGCACTACCATAGCAAACAGGGCGAAACGAAGGCGGCGGAAAACCTTTCCTTTTCCGTATTGGAGGGAGAATTCGTCGCCATTATCGGCCCGTCGGGTTGTGGAAAAACCACCCTTTTGTCCTTGGCGGCAGGGCTTTTAACCCCTACGCAAGGCGTGGTAAAAACCAACGGCTGTTCCTTTGGGTATATGTTGCAAAAAGACGAATTGTTCCCTTGGCGAACGATTGAAAAAAACATCTTTTTGCCCTTGGAAATCAAACGCACGAACACAACCGAGCATCGGCAAAACGCATTGGCGCTTGCCGAGAAATACGGGCTTGATAAATTCTTGAAAAACTATCCCTCCGCCCTGTCGGGAGGTATGCGCCAACGCGCCGCGTTGATACGCACGCTTGCCGTTAACCCCGACGTACTGTTGCTTGACGAGCCCTTTTCCGCGCTCGATTACCAAACCCGTCTATCCGTATGCGACGACGTGTATAAAATAATCCGTAGCGAAAAGAAAACGGCGCTCCTTATAACGCACGACATTAGCGAGGCGATTTCCGTAGCGGACAGAGTGCTTGTTCTCTCCCGCCGCCCTGCGCGCGTTATCGCAAGCCACACCCTCGATTTTCCTGAAAGCGAGCCGTTGAAGCGCAGGGAAAACAAGAATTTCGCCAAGTGGTTTGAAATACTTTGGAGGGAATTAAACGTATGAAAAACACAGAGATATACTCGAAAGAACATCTCCAATATTTGCGCGGCATACGCAAAAAAAGCATACTTATAAACGTGGCGAGGCTTGCCCTGCTACTCACGCTTTTATGCTTTTGGGAATTGGCGGCGCGGCTTGGTTGGATAAATCCCTTTATCACAAGCTCCCCCTCGCGTATCGGCAAAACGATTGGCGATTTATATAAAAACGGAACTCTTTTCTACCACGTAGGCACAACCCTTTGGGAAACGCTCGTCGGGTTTGCCCTTGCCGTTATCCTCGGTTATTCGATAGCTCTTCTCCTTTGGTGGAGTGAATCGTGCAGGCGGATTGCCGAGCCCTATCTCGTCGTATTAAACGCTCTGCCCAAAATCGCGCTTGGACCGCTCATCATCATTTGGTTTGGCACGGGCAGCAAAGCGATTGTCGTGATGACCATTTTGATTGGACTTATCGTTGCTATCCTCAATATGTTAAACGGGTTTATGGCGACGGACGCAGGCAAGTTGCTCCTCCTCAAATCTATGGGCGCAAGCAAGTGGCAAATGCTAACGAAACTCGTTATCCCCTCTTCTATGCCCAATTTTATTTCTATGCTGAAAATAAACGTAGGTATGGCGTGGATTGGCTCGATTATGGGCGAATATATCGTTTCGAAAGCAGGGATTGGCTATCTTATCGTGTACGGTGGGCAGGTGTTTAAGCTTGACCTTGTAATGAGCGCAGTAGTTATCCTTTGCGTGCTTGCCGCGGCGATGTACGCTATCGTTGCCACCGTGGAAAAACTCGTTATTAAAAACGGGAACAAATAGAAAAAGCGGAGAAATCTCTCCGCTTTTTTGTTATGCGTTTTTTACTTATTTCGCAAGAGTGAATATGCCGTATTCCCCGTTTTCGCCTTCGGTAACAACCAACTTATCGCCCACTCTTTCCACCTTGGAATCCAACACGTCGCCGCCAGCCGTAAAGGTAAGCACGCCGTCTTGTTCCGTCCAAGTAACTACGCCTTGTTCGTCACTTGATATCCCCATATAATAAATGATAGCCGTGCCGTCCTCTTTTAAGCAAATGGCATACGTCATTTCGGTAAGTTCCATATCTTGTACAATATCCCCGACAACGTACGTTTCTCCGCCCATAACAACGCTTTCCAATTTATATGTATTGTTGAGTACGTAGATATAATCGTTTAATTCTTCCTGTTCGGGAAGCGTAACCGCGCCAGTAAACGTAAAGGTAATCGTGGAAACGTGCTTTCTCATTTCCGCGCCTTCGCCTTGCGTACCTTCTTGTTCCATCGAAAGGGAAACCAATTTTCCGTCGTCAAATTTCACTTGTAAATCCGCCGTTATACCCATCATCGAAATCGTCATTTCGTAAGCGTCGTTTTCCGCGTTATACGTAAACGACGATTTGCCCGCATTTGCGTACATCAACATAGAGTTGAGCGTAATACCTACAACGTTGTTCTTCCACTCCGCGATAGAATTGCTTTCATCCGCAAGCGACCAACCGCTAAAATACGGTTCGTCCCATTTTTGTTCAGCTAAATCATAATTCGTATAATACGCGCAGGAATAAGAAACACCGTCGATTTCCGTAATGTACGTTTCGCTCTTTTGATAGTTTTTCGTTTTTTCCAAAGGTTCGCTTTCTTCTTCGCCTTCTGTTGCGTCACCACCGTCGCTTATGTAATATTCGCTATAGCTATAATTATAAAATTTATTGCCGTCGAATACGAATTTATCTTCGCCCATCGTCGTTTCGTCGCCATGGGTAGAAACGTCACTTACTTGCATCGTGATATTATTCGTGTCGATTGCAGAAATTTCCGAAGTCCATTGTTCCGCAGTAACTTCCCCTGTACCATCGCCCGTCGTATCGTCCCCGCCTTTATCGCAAGCCACGAACGCGCCAACGCTCATCACCGCCGTCAAACCAAAAACCAACCATTTCTTTTTCATACATTTACTCCTTACCGATAGTTTGTATTTCCTATTATACTAAAAAAATTGATTTTGTCAAGCACTTCAAATACAAATAAAACGCAGTTTGTCGTCACAAATCTGCGTTTTATTTTTTAGCCTTTCACCGCGCCGCTCGTTACGCCCTCGACGTAATAACGTTGCATACTCATAAACAACGCCACTATGATACCGCCCACGACAAACGCACCTGCGCAAAAGATGGTGAAATTGTCGTTGAAACTGTTCTTCTCGGCGTTTATCATCTTATACAAGCCCAAAGAAACGGTGTATAAATTTCTATCGCTGATAATCGTATTCACGAAAATGAAATCGCACCACGGCGAAATAAACGACGTTAGCACCGTATACACGATTATCGGTTTGGCAAGCGGTAAAATAATTTTCCAAAAGACTATCGGTTGGCTTGCTCCGTCCAAAATCGCCGCTTCTTCCAACGATTTCGGCACGGTATCGAAAAATCCTTTACAGATATAATAGGACAACGCCGCGCTACCCGAATAAACGAGAATAAGCGCAGTCAAAGAATTCGTAAGCCCCATCGCTTTCAAAATGAAATACACGGCGATCATACTCATAAAGCCCGGGAACATTCCCATTACGAGCAG
>JAZRSE010000041.1:0-4038 GCA_045651305.1 Candidatus Scatosoma sp.
GGCTTTGCGGCGGCGTTGGAATTCAACCCCGAAGTAAGCGCAGAAGAAAACAAGACGAACATGATTCATGCGCTTGATAACGTTAAGGTTGGTCAAGTAACGTATGCGGTAAGAAATACCTCGTTAAATGGTTTCTCTATCAAGGAAGGCGACATTATCGGCTTGGACGACAAGAAGATTTTGGCGAAATCCCATTCGTTGGAAGAAACGGTATTGAAGTTGATCGGCCGCATGAAAGAGGACTTCCACCAGGTAATCACCCTCTATTACGGCGAGGACGTAAACGAGGAAGAAGCGGCTGCGCTTTGCGAAGTAATTGCGGAAAAATATCCCGATTGCGACGTCGATTTCCATAACGGCGGTCAATCGGTGTACTATTATATCCTCTCGTTGGAGTAATGTATAATATATTGCATAATATTATAAAAATACGATTATAACACAAAAGCGACGGGCGGAAGAGTTCCGTCGCTTTATCATTGAAAACGGTAGAAAAATATGAAGATTTCAGCTCTTCGCTCGATAGGCGAAAAACGGGAAAAAGAATTTCATAAATTGGGTGTGTACGAGGCGGAGGACTTGGTACGTTTTTATCCGCGCGCATATCTTGATTTAACCGAGCGTTCTTCCTTAAAAACCGCCTATCACAACGACGTGGTTTTGATTGCGTGCGAGGTGACGCGTCTTGCGCCCGTCAACTACGGGAGTAGGCAAAAGATAGTAAAAGCCTACTGTTCACAGGACGGTTACCCCTTTACGGCGGTGTGGTTTAACCAACCCTACGTTGCGCAAAAGTTGAAAGCGGGCGAGTATCTTTTTTACGGCAGAGTGCAAAACAAATACGGGCAAATTTCCATTGTCAACCCCACGTTTGAGCCGCTCGATAAAAACTACCGTCTTAAAGGGATTATTCCCGTGTATTCCTTAAAGGGAAAGCTCAATCAAAAAACGGTGAGAAGTGCGGTGAAAGAGGCGCTCTCTCGTACGGATATCGGCAGCGTTATCCCCGATAGAATTATACAAAAATACAATCTTCCCTCGCTTGAAAAAGCTTTCTACGAGGTGCATAACCCCACCTCTCAAACGGCGAAAGACGAGGCGAGCGAGCGTATTGCCTTGGAGGAATATTTCACGCTTATTTCCGCCTTTAAGATAATAAAAGGGGGCAAGGAAGAGGCTCGTTTGCGTCGCTATGGCGTTAGCGCAAGCGAGGTGAAAGAGTTTGCTACTCGTTTCGCGTTCGAATTTACCGACGGGCAAAAAAAGGCGGTAAACGATATTTTTGAAAACCTGCGCGCGCCGACGAAGATGAATAGATTGTTGCAAGGCGACGTTGGCAGCGGTAAAACGGCGGTGGCGCTTTGCGGTATTTTTATGGCGGTGAAAAGTGGCTACACGGCGGCGTACTTATCGCCTACCGAAGTGCTTGCTACGCAAAACTACGAAGTGCTCAAAAAATACTTCCCCGATTATAAAGTGGGCTATCTTGCAGGCGGTATGACGGCAAAAGAAAAGCGGGAAGTGAAAGAAAAGCTTAAACGGGGCGAAATTGATATTGTATGCGGTACGCACGCAGTTATTCAAGGGGACGTGGAAATCCCTAAACTCGCCTTTATCGTGTGTGACGAACAACACCGTTTCGGCGTGGCGCAACGCAACGCTTTGGCGGAAAAGGGCGAGGGCGTAGACGTACTTGTTATGAGCGCAACGCCTATTCCCCGCACGTTATCGCTAATTTTCTATGGGGATTTGGACGTTACGACGATAACGGACAAGCCCAAGGCAAGACAGGAAATCTCCACTTCGATTATTCCCGAAAGCAGGTATAACGATATGTTAGAATACGTTAGAAAGGAAACGGGCGAGGGGAAACAGGCGTACTTCGTTTGCGCGAAAATCGACGATGATGAAGAGAGTTCGATTGTTAGCGTTACCGAGCTTTACGAAGAATTAACCACCCGTCTTCCCAGCGTGCGTTTTGCGTTATTGCACGGGCGTATGAAGGAAAAGGAAAAAGCGGAGATAATGACGGCGTTCAAAAACCGTGAATACGATTGTTTGGTATCCACAACCGTTATCGAGGTGGGTATCGACGTGCCGAACGCAACGATAATGATTATTTTAAGCGCCGAGCGGTTTGGCTTGTCGCAGTTGCACCAATTGCGCGGACGCGTTGGTCGAGGCGCGGAAAAGAGTTATTGTTTCCTTTTGATGGGCGCGGAAAGCGACACGGCGAAGGAACGGCTTTTGACGTTGAAAAACAACGCCGACGGGTTCAAGATTGCGGAAAAGGATTTGGAAATGCGCGGCGGCGGCGATTTCTTCGGTACAAGACAATCGGGCAAAATGCTTGGGGATATAAAGAACTTGAAATACCCTACCCAAGTGGTGTTTGCGGCAAAGCGTCTTTCGGACGATACGTTTGAAATGCGGCTGGATAGCGACGATTTGAGAAGAGCGGCGCTCAAAAAATACGATAGCTTAAAAGACGTCGTTTTGAACTAAACGGGGCGAAAAAGGTAAGAAAATCGAAAAAATACGCAAAAAATATCTTTTTCGGGTATTGACGAAATAAAAAACTTGTAGTATAATTGTTGTATATAAATATGATAAGATGTAGAGGTATGATATGGCGTTAAAGGATAATTGGAACGTAGAAACGTTGGTTTTTGACGAAAACGGAGTTCTTCCCGTTGTCGTGCAAGACTATGAAAGCGGCGAAGTTCTTATGCTTGCGTATATGAACAAAGCGGCGGCGGAAGAAACGATAGAAACGGGCTATACGCATTACTACGACAAAGCCACGGGCGTCGTACATAGGTTTGGTGCGGTGGAAGGCAACACACAAAAGGTGATGGCGGCGTTCGTAGCGGACGGCGGCAAGACGTTGCTTTTGAAAGTGAAACCGAACGGAAATTCCTCGTTTGACGGCAAGACGTTCTCTTCTTTTAACGAACAAATCAAGGGCGATTATAAAGACATCGGCAGCGAAATGTTCGGGCGCTTGCAACGCATTGTAAGAGGGTATAAGGCGAACCCCGAGGACGGCGGATACACCAGTTTCCTCTTTGCAAAGGGCGTAGATAGAATTGGTAAAAAGGTGGGCGAAGAGGCGGTAGAATTCGTTATCGCAAGCAAAAACGCCGAAAAAGAGGGCGTTGTGCACGAGGCGGCGGACTTGCTTTATCACGTTATGGTATTGCTTACGGCGTGTGACGTGGACGTTTCCGAGGTGTGCGGAGAACTTTGCAAACGCAACAGATAATAATACTTAATCATCAAACGGCTTGGACGAGAATAGTCCAAGCCGTTTTTGTTTTTGCGAGGGCGATGATATGTTGGGTTTGAAAAATTTGATTGACAAATTAAGGTGTTTGTGTTAAACTATAATTGTTGAAATACCTTGCGTTGATTTTTATAAAAATTTGGAAAAGTTCTCGCGAGAATATAATTGTTATGGGGTAAAAAATGTCGAAGAAGTTGAGAGAAATAATTAAGAAAGAAAGAGATTTATATATGCCACACGCAAAGACGTGGGGGAAACGTTTTATGTTGCGGTTTTGTCACGAAGAGTGTTACGAGCTTTTCCGTTGGGCTAAATATATGCGAAAGGCGGAATTTTTTTCAAGAAACAGTAAAACAAAAATAGGGAAAGTACGTGCTCTTTTGGCTGGTAGAAAAATGAATATATTGGGAAACCGTTTGGGCTTTTTTATTTCGACGGGCTGTTTGGGCGACGGGGTTCAAATCTATCATAAAGGGGATATAATTATAAATTACAGAAGTGTGATAGGCGATGGATGCAAATTACACGGGGATAATTGTATAGGAAATAATGGCAAAGATTTAGATTGTCCAATTTTGGGGAGAAATGTGGATGTTGGCATTGGCGCAAAGATAATTGGTGGCGTAACCATTGCGGACGATATAAAAATAGGGGCAAATGCTGTTGTAACAAAATCTTTTTTAGAGCCAGGTATTACAATAGCTGGTGTTCCTGCTAGAAAGATTAAAGATAGGGAAGACTAACAAGACTTA
>JAZRSE010000042.1:0-8540 GCA_045651305.1 Candidatus Scatosoma sp.
GGGCTTCGGATCGCAAAATACTATCTACACCCCTTTGAGGAGCCGTGCATTTCCTTTGAGAAAGGCAGCGGCACTATCTTCTTTTCGGGCTGTAATTTGCGCTGCGCGTATTGCCAAAACTTTGAAGTTTCCCGCGCGCAACGGGGCAAGGAAATAACCCCTTTACAACTCGTCGATATATTCAAGGAGCTGGAAGAGCAGGGCGCGGATAATATCTCGCTCGTTACCCCCTCGCACGTGATTGCATATCTTGAAGAGGCGTTCCGTATTTACCGCCCGAATATCCCCGTCGTTTACAATAGCGGCGGCTATGAAAAAATCGACACGTTAAAACGCATCGATAAGTACGTGGATATTTATCTTCCCGACATGAAATTCTATTCCTCCGCCCTTTCCAAACGGTATTTGGGCAAAGAAGATTATTTCGACGTCGCAAGCGAGGCGATTTCGTTTATGGCGCATAAGCCTTTGCGTATGACGGACAAGGGGAAAATGTTATCCGGTTGCATCGTTCGCCACCTCGTTATGCCCCTTTGCACCGCCGATTCGAAAAAAATTCTTCGTTGGGTTAAAAGCGCATTGCCAAGCGACACCTATTTGAGCCTAATGAGCCAATACACCCCCTTTGGCAATATCGAGAACTTCCCCGAACTCAACCGCAAAATAACGGCAAGGGAATACAACGCCGTCGTCGACGAGGCAATGGCGCTGGGCATTGAAAACTTATTTTTACAACAACGGGAATCCAGCGACAAAGCGTATATCCCCTCTTGGGATTTTTAATCGAACACGACCGCTTTTAAGCGCACGATTTCGCTCGTTAATTTCGCGGCGCGCTTGGGCGAGGCGAACGCTATCTCCTCTTCCAACCGCCGTATTTTACGCAGCGTTTTCGTTCTTTTCTCTTTTTCCATATTTTTATTATGTCAATTCCGTACGTATTTATGCTTTATCCCCCCATACGTACGCTTTATAGGTGATGTTATGTTGATATCGTTAGACAAAGTATGCTTTGGGTTCAACGGCGAAACGCTGTTGGATAGCATTTCCTTTGCCTTAAACGAGGGGGAGCGTATCGGCCTTATCGGCGGCAACGGCGAGGGCAAAACCACCCTTATCCGCCTGCTCTTAAAAGAATTGGAGAGCGAAAGCGGTACGCTTTTTATTAAAAACGGAATACGAATCGGGTACTTGGCGCAAAACGGCGGATACGATTCTTCCAACACCGTTTGGGAGGAAATGCGCGAGGTTTTCGCCGAGGATATACGCGCCGTGCAACAACTTGGCGAGATTGAAAAAGCTATCTCTATGGAAGAGGAAAACTCTCAACAATACCGTGTTTTATCCGCCAAGTACGAGGCGTTAAACAAGAAAATTGCCGCACGCGATAGCTGGAATTTTGAAGTGAAAATCCGCACCGTGCTTGGGGGTATGGGCTTTGAAAACGCCTATAATCAACCCATTTGCACAATGTCGGGCGGAGAAAAAACGCGCCTTAAATTATGCCGACTGTTATTGGAAGAGCCCGAACTGCTTATTTTAGACGAACCGACCAATCACCTCGATATGAAAACGTTGTTTTGGTTAGAGGAATACCTGCTCTCTTTCAAAGGCGCTATCCTCGTCGTTTCGCACGATAGATATTTCTTGGACAAGCTCGTCACGCAAATTTACGAGTTGGAAAACAAAAAGCTTTCCGTGTTCAAGGGGAACTATTCCAAGTATAAAATACTCAAAGCGGAAAAGGTGGCGCATCTTCTTAAAGAATACGAAAAACAACAAGAAGAACGGGCGCATATGCAAGAATACGTGGATAGAAACCTCGTGCGCGCCTCCACAACGAAAATGGCGCAATCGAGAAGAAGAGCGCTTGAAAAGATGGAACTAATCGAAAAGCCCTCTTTGCCTCCCCCTCCGCCCCGTTTTCAATTCACTTATCCCGAACGGCCTTACGAAAAGGTGCTTTCCGTGCAAAAATTGCGCCTTGTCGCAGGGGAAAAAGAGCTTTTGAAAGATTGTTCTTTCAACCTTATGCGCGGCGAAAAATGCGCCGTCGTGGGGGATAACGGCACGGGAAAATCCACGCTTTTGAAAACTCTCCTCACCGCAAAATGCGAAGAGGTGCAATGGGGACGGTTTGTCAAAACCGCCTGCTACGACCAAGAAAACGCCAACCTCGATAGGGAAAACACCGTCCTTGCCGAGCTTTGGGCGCGCCACGTCTTATGGGACCAAACGCGCGTACGGGCAACCCTTGCAAGAGTGGGCTTGCCTGCCGAAGATATGGATAAAAAGGTGCGTATGCTATCGGGTGGCGAACGGGCAAAACTCGCTTTGGCGGTATTTGAAAGCGAACAGGGCAACGTTCTTCTTTTAGACGAACCGACCAACCACCTCGATTTATCCGCAAGGGAAAGCTTGGAAAGCGCCTTAAAAGAATTTGACGGCACTATCCTTTTCGTATCGCACGATAGATACTTTATCCGTGCCATCGCAGGGAAGATATTGGAGCTTGACAAGGGCACCGCCACTTGCTTTATCGGCAATTACGACGAATACACGGCAGCGAAGAATATCGCCAAAGAAAACGTTCAAGCCGTACCTGCCCCCTCCCTTTCGACAAATTCCGCGCATAAAGAAAGCTATTATCGCACAAAGGAAGAACGCGCCGCCGACGCAAGAAAGCAAACGCGTATTAAAAATATAGAAAAAGAAATTACCGCGCTTGAACAAGAAGAGGCGCAAATCAACGAGGAAATTGCCTCGCCCGAGGTTGCCACCAACTTCTTGTTATTAAATGAAAAGTGCGCGCGCCTTGAAGAAATTAGAAACAAACTGGACGCTTTGTACGAAGAATACGAAACGCTCATTTGAAAATTATTAAAAAATACTTGACAGTATCCCCAAAATATGATATCATTTTAATATCAAATCAATAAGGAGATATTGTTATGGAAGAAATCATCTTAAAAAACAAAAAGAACGGTATGCCAACGTTGCTCGTTTGTTGCGCCGTAGAATTGTTATCCATTATCCTTGCAATCGTTGGTGGTGTAAGCGGTATCACCGCCTTGGTGGTTATAGGGTTAATCGTCATGAGCGTTGCGTGGATTCCCCTTTGCGGATTGCGCGTATTAAAGCCGCAAGAGGCGTTGGTGCTTACCTTATTCGGTAAATATATCGGCACGCTTAAAGGCGAAGGTTTTTACGCCGTAAACCCTTTTTGTATTGCGGTAAACCCTGCGGCAAAGACGAAACTCAACCAAAGCGGCGACGTGGATAAAAGCGCGCCCCTTACCATGACGGAACTGAAACTTGCCATGACGGACAAGAAAATTTCCCTTAAAATTATGACGCTCAACAACAACCGTCAAAAAATCAACGATTGTCTTGGCAACCCCGTAGAAATTGGTATTGCGGTTACTTGGAAGGTAGTCGACACGGCGAAAGCGGTGTTTAACGTGGATAACTTTAAGGAATATTTGTCCTTACAATGCGACAGCGCACTTCGCAATATCGTACGCATTTACCCCTACGACGTAGCGCCTGGGGTGGATACGACGGGCGACGGCGTGGACGACGACGGCTCGCTCCGCGGTTCAAGCGAAATCGTTGCCTCCCGTATCCGTGACGAAATTCAAAAACGAGTAAACGAGGCAGGCATTGAAATTATAGAGGCGCGCATCACCTACCTTGCGTACGCGCCCGAAATTGCCGCCGTAATGTTGCAAAGACAACAAGCCTCCGCTATCATCGACGCAAGAAAGATGATTGTCGACGGCGCGGTGGGTATGGTTGAAATGGCGCTTGCAAAGCTTAACGAAAACCAAATCGTGCAGTTGGACGAAGAAAGAAAGGCGGCGATGGTATCCAATCTCTTGGTGGTGCTTTGCGGCAACCGCGATTCGCAACCCGTTGTCAACGCAGGCAGTTTGTACTAATTTATCGTAGCAAATTTATTAATCTCAAAAGGTGGCTATATGAACGATAATCAAAAAAAACAAATCCCCTTACGCTTGTCCCCAAAACTTTATGAGGCTGTTGCGGCTTGGGCGGAAGACGATTTTCGTTCCGTAAACGGGCAAATTGAATATTTACTTTCCGAGTGTGTGCGTCAACGCAAGAAAAACGGGAAATACGTGTCCGACGAAATTGACGTACCCCCCGAATTGGATATTTAATATTTTAGCGTAGAAAAAGCAGAGCAAATCGTTTGCTCTGCTTTTTATTTTTCGTATAAATAAAACGCCGGAACGCTTACGTTTCGGGGTTTTGTTTGTTAGTCTTTCAACAAGCTATCCAAAAGTTCTTTGATACGTTGTACGTCGCGAGGCGCTTTCAACGTAACCATCATCGGGGTATCCGCATAGGCTTTCGTTTCCGCAACCGCTTTGAACTGTTTCTTATAGTCTTTTGCATCCAACGCTACGCAAATCGCTACGAACTTGCCGTTAGGGAGCAAACGAGCTTTCACTACGTTTTCTTTCGTGAACGATTCGCTATCCGTGCTCGTGAACGATTGTACGCCGTCGTTTGCAAGGATATATGCGCGAACGTCGTCGTAATACGCTTTACGCTTTTTCTTTACTTTTGCAAACTTCGCAAGGAATCCGTCTTTATCTTCCGCAACTTTCGTTTCTTCAACGACGGTTTCTACTGCAACTTCTTCCACAACCGTTTCTTCAACGGGCGTTTCTACTGCAACTTCTTCTACAACCGTTTCTTCAACAGGCGTTTCAACCACTTCTTCCGCCACCGTTTCTTCTACAACTGCCTCTTCTACTTTTTCAGCCGTTGCCGTTTCTACGAAAGGCGCTTTTGCCGTGGATTTAACGTTGTCGTCGTCCGCGAAATCTACTTTCGTAGGGTCGCCGTTTACTTTAATCAAGCCTTCCGCAAACAACTCTTTATCCGTTTTGTAGATAATCTTGTAATCGCCCTTTACGTACGCCTCGTCTTTGATAAGGTCGGCAAGTACGACGTCGATAAGTTCTTTTGCATACTTCAAGCCACGCTCGGATTTTACCTTAACCATCATCGGCGTATCGGCAAATTTCTTCGTGTCGCCCATATTCTTGGGGAAGTACTTCGTATTTTCGTATTCCTTCGGGTCGAGCGCGAAGAACGCAACGAGCGTCTTACCTCTCACCGCCAAACGCACTTTCGGGTTGCGACGGTTGGAGAAGGTTTCATAGCCCCAGCTTGCGCGCGCGCTTACTTTCTTATATTGCAAGATGTGATTTTTAAGTTCGCTGTAATACTCTTTCTTGCTTTCTTCCATTTGAGAAATCTTCGCAAGGAAGTGACGTTTCAAACGAGCCTCTTTTTCTTCCTCGGTTACCGCCGTTGCAACTTCTTCCGTTGCCTCCGTCGTTTCTTCTACGGGAGCCTCTTCAACGCTTTCCGCAACCGTTTCTTCAACAGGCGTTTCAACCACTTCTTCCACCGTTTCTTCTACGGCAGGCGTTTCCTTTACAGGGTCAACGCGTACGTAGTCGGAAAGGTCTACCTCGCCCACAATCTTAATCAAGCCTTCTTCGAAAAGTTGTTTATCGGACTTGTAAGGAATCGTGTAATCAACTGCCTCGTAAGCCTCGTTCTTTTCCAAATCGGCAAGAGTGATATCTACGAGCTCTTTTGCAAATTTCAAACCGCGAGCCGATTGTACTTTAACCATCATCGGCGTTTCGGCAAATTTCTTCGTGTCGCCCATATCTTTGGGGAAATACTTCGTGTTTTCGTATTCCTTGGGGTCAAGCGCGAAGAACGCAACGAGCGTCTTGCCTCTTACTGCCAAGCGTACCTTGGGTACACGGCTAACGGAGAACGTTTCGTAGTTCCAGCTATCACGAACGCTAACCTTCTTGTATTGCAAAATATAATTTTTAAGTTCGTTATAGAATTCTTTCTTTTCCACTTCAAGGTGCGATACTTTCGCATAGAAATGGCGTTTGATATGCGAAGAGAACGCGTCTGCGTTTGCAAAGATTACGTCCGTAGAAACAGGTGCAACCTCTTCCGCAGCCGTTTCTTCCACCGCAGGTTCTTCCACTTCGGGCTCTACCACGATTTCTTCTACGTCAACCTCTTCAATCTTCGCTACTTCTTCTACTTCCACCGTTTCTTCAACGATTTCTTCTTCTACAACAGGTTCTTCTACCGTTTCCGCCTCTTCTTCTACAATCTTGGGCAAACGTTTTACCCAAATCAAATCGCGCGTTGCGTAGTAGAACAAATGATATTGCGTTTCGCAATCCACGCAGTAGTAATCTTTTTCATCGGGCGTAACGAGGTTGGAGCCGCACACGGGACACATACAGGTATACACCGACAAAGCGCCCTCCGCCAAAAGCGTGAATTTCTTGATAAGCGTCATAAACGCGTCGATAACGTCTACGTCCGTGGGTTGGATACGAACAACGCCCTCGCCTTCGATATCCGCATCGGTAACGAGCCAAGCGTTGTGCGAATCGATGCCGCATTCTTTCTTGTACGCGTCGAAAATATCGCCCGCCGTCGTCGTGCCGTCCGCCATTTCATCGCAAGCGGTGTGTACCACTTTAACGAAATGCTTAATGGAGCTGCCGCTAACGAGGTTTTTAACCGTAACGGTGTAATCGTTCTTTTCGCCCATCGCCATAACGATTTGGAAGGGCTCTTTAATGAACGAAATTTCCTTGAACTTAACCATTGCGGAGTTGCTAATCATCAATTCAGCGTCGTCTTTTTCACAAACGAAACCGATTTTGTTGAGCGCGCAAATCATATTGACAACGGCAAAGTTCTTGAACATATTGCTATCCGACGTGAATTCCGATTCTCTTTGGATATAGTTCAAATAGAAATCGTAGCAGTAGTTATAATGCTTGTCGTGCAACAAGATGTTGGTCGTCTTCAAGCTGAGAATATTGAATACGTCCGCCTTTTTGCAAGCCTTATAAATAGGCGTGTGCGTCAGGAGCATAAGGTTCTTCTTATTCTTAATCAACGCATCCAAAACGCTTACTCTGCAATCGGTTGCGGGGAGAATTACGGGAACGCCGTCTTCCGCCTCGTCCGCATAGTTTAAGTACATACTTTCAGGCAAGCCCAAAACGTCTTTTCTATTGGTGATTTTCCAGTTCAACGTTTCAATCGTGGTCTTGATTTCGTTAATCTTCTTGGTTACGATGGCAATCAATTCGTCCATCAAGTAACAAATGAAACGGTTTTCGTAAATTGCGTAATCGTCTTCGTAAACGAAGGTGTGTACGAACTCGGGCGAAGTATCAAGCGCTTTCGTTTTCCAAAGCTTACTGTCCTTATAGTTCATACGGAGCGTTTCGTTGTTGATGTGCGACGCTACCGCGATGTTTTGAATCGTTTCTTCCTTTTTCAAGAAGATGTGCGGTTCTTTGAAAATCGCGCGGATGTGCGTGATTACGCTGGTGATACTGGATGCAAATACGCTGTCGTTGGTGACAACCGTATTTTCCCCTTCTTGTACGTTGTACCCAAATTGACCTTTATCCATATATTGGATAACCGAGTTAACGGGCACTTTATAACGACAGTTGGCTAATTTTCTCGTAAATAATTTCAGTATTTGATGATTATCACTCATATTTTACACCAGCCTTCTCAAAATTTTTGCGATAACGCGTTCCGTTTCAACCATCACGCCTTTACCGTACGTGGAGTTCAACAACTTCGTAAGTTTAAGCAATTCGTCTTTAACGTAGTCTTCAAACATACCTTCAAGCTTGCGGAGAACTTTGCTTGCAAGCATGAAGTCGAGCGCGGCTTCTTTCGTACCGCCAAGCGCAACGTATACGGGAACAAATTGATTGATTTGTACCATAATACGGTTACCAAAGCGAATATCAAACGAATCTCTAATGAAATCACAAACGTTAAGGAATTTATCCGTATCCAAATCGGATAAGCAATATTCTTCGTTCGCTTTCGCTTCGTCGAACATAGCTTGCAATTTTTCCGAGGTGATAGGCAAGGGGTCGGACATATAATCGCTTGTAATCTTGTTTACTCTTTCTCTAAATTCAAGCGTAATTGCACGGTCGTAAACCTTATCGGTAATCGTGAACGTCGAGTCGTCCGTGTTTGCCGTACCGATAAACCACGTGTTGGGCGGGATTTGTACGTAACCGTCGGTGAGCTTTTCAGGCAACTTTTGTCCCAATTCAGGGTCGTACACCTTAATCTTCCACTCTTCCTTCGGGTATTCGAGGATGGACAAGAAGTCTGCAAAGTAATATTCGATACGGGAAAGGTTCATTTCGTCGAGTACAATCATCGTCGTCTTTTCCGTATAGGACGCGGAATACAAATCGCTCAAAAAGTCGGTAATTTTGAAGGACTTCGTGAATTCGCTGTAGAAACCGAGTACGTCCGTCTTATCTCTCCACGTCGATTGTACGGGCGAGAAGAATACGTTGCTTCCCGTAAAGCGGGAGAACATACGAGGCATCAACGATTTACCAGTACCACTCAAACCTTGCAAGATAATCAAACGGCTTGCCGCCATACCTGCGATAAAGGAA
>JAZRSE010000043.1:0-2831 GCA_045651305.1 Candidatus Scatosoma sp.
AATCATCAAAGGCTTGCGTTCTAAATATGAAGAACATCACGGCATCGTTATTACGGACGAGGCGATAAAAGCGGCGGTACAGTTATCGTCGAGATATATCACGGATAGATTTTTGCCCGATAAGGCAATCGACATCGTGGACGAGGCGGCGGCGCGCGTGCGCGTACAAAAGGGCGGCGGCGCGGAATTGACCGAGCTTGAATATGAAATTCGTTCCTGCGAAGAAGAACGTCTATTGCACGAGCGTCAAGGCGAATTTGCTTTGGCAACGTCGGCGTTTGAAAGAAAGCGTGACGCGGAAGAACGTGCGGCGGCTCTTCGCCAAGCGCAAGCACCGCTCGTATTGCCCGACGGACGGCTTGCTATCGGTAGAGAACAGGTTGCCGCAATCGTCAGCGCGCGTATGCGTATTCCCTTGCTAAAAATTACGCAAGAGGAAGGGGAAAAGCTTATGCGCTTGGAGGCGGATTTGCACAAACGCATTATCGGCCAAAACGAGGCGGTAAGCGCGGTGGCAAAGGCGATTCGCAGGGCAAGGGCAGGCTTGAAAGACCCGTCAAGGCCGATTGGCTCGTTTATCTTCGTCGGGCCTACGGGCGTTGGTAAAACCGACCTTTGTAAGGCGCTTGCGGAAAATCTTTTCGGCTCGGAAGAGCAAATGATTCGCTTGGATATGAGCGAATATATGGAAAAACAAGCGGTGTCCAAAATCATTGGCGCGCCCCCTGGTTACGTGGGGTTTGAGGATTTGCAAACGGGGCAATTAACGGATAAAGTGCGTACCAAGCCCTATTGCGTAATCTTATTTGATGAAATTGAAAAGGCGCACCCCGACGTGTTTAACTTGCTTTTGCAAATTTTAGACGACGGACGCTTGACGGATAGCAAAGGCCGCACGGTAAGTTTCAAAAACGCCGTTATCATCTTGACGTCCAACGCAGGCGCGGCGGAAAATCCGCAGGCGCGTACGGGCGTGTACGGCTTTGGCAGCGAAGACAGGGCAATGAGCGGCGCGGACGAAAAGCAATACGAGTCTATGAAAGAGAGCATTACGAGCGCGTTGAAAGAACGTTTCAAGCCAGAGTTTTTGAACCGTTTAGACGACGTTATCGTGTTCCACCGTTTGACGGAAAAGGATTGCGGACAAATCGCAGGAAAGCTCATCAATTCCCTTTGCAAGCGGTTGATGGAACAACGCGGTATCACCCTTACGGTGACGGCGGCGGCATTGACGGCGTTGGTAAAAGAGGGGTATGACGCGCAGTACGGGGCAAGACCGTTAAAGCGTGTTATCCGTCGCAGGATAGAAGATAAAATGGCGGAGGAAATTTTGCTTGGCCGTATTCAAAACGGTTGCAAAGTAACCCTCGATTACGTTGGAGAGCAGTATGTTTTTTCCTCTCGTGCATAAGAGGGAAGGAGTAGTTTATGAAATTGACAACGGCAGGAGAATCGCACGGCAAAGCGCTTGTGGCAATCATTGAGGGGTTGCCTGCGCATTTGAAGATAAGCGTGGAAGAAATCAATTGTCAGTTGGCGCTCCGTCAAAGCGGTTTTGGCCGCGGCGGTCGTCAAAAAATCGAAAAGGACAACGTGGAAATTTTGACGGGCGTACGCAACGGCGAAACGCTTGGCAGCCCCGTCACCCTTTGCATTTATAACAAGGATTACGCCAACTGGGAAAACAGTATGGCGGACGGCGCTTGCAACGAAGAGGCAATGGCGAAAAAAGCGCTTACCAAAGTACGTCCTGGCCACGCCGATTTAACGGGCGTTATCAAGTACGCGCAAACGGACGCGCGCAACGTTTTAGAACGCGCCTCGGCAAGAGAAACGGCTATCCGCGTTGCGGCAGGCAGCGTGTATAAGCAATACCTTTCCTCGCTCGGCGTAGAAATCGGCGGATACGTAAAAGAAGTTTGCGGCGTCGAGGACAAAGGCGAGTACGCTTTTGAGGATTTGCAAAAAGCGAAAACCACGCCCGTAGGTATGATAGATAAAACGGCGGAAATACAGGCGGAAGAGAAGATAACCCAACTTAAAAAGGAGGGGGATACGGCAGGCGGAATCGTAGAAATCCGTGTGAAAGGATTGAAAAGCGGTTTTGGCAGCGTGATGACGTATGCGGAGAAATTGGACGCGCAACTTGCCCAAGCTCTTATGAGTGTTCAAGCAGTCAAAGGCGTAGAAATAGGTATGGGCTTTGGCGTGGCGCACGTTAGCGGCAAGCAGGTACACGACGAAATTTTATACGATAACGGTTTTTGCCGTAATAGCAACCGTGCAGGCGGAATTGAGGGGGGTATGTCCAACGGTGAAGAAATCGTCGTGCGGATAGCGATGAAACCGATTCCTACGCTTATGCAGGGCTTGAGAACGGTGGATTATTTAACGAAAGAGGAAACGATTGCGGCGGCGGAAAGAAGCGACGTCTGCGCGATTTTCGCTTTGGAAATCATTGCCGAGGCGGTGGTGGCGCAGGTGATAGCCGATGCCGTAGCAAAACGCTTGGGCGGCGATACGATGCAAGAAACGTTGGATAGATATCAACGCTTGCCGTAAAACAAGGGAAGTATCATTATGCAAGAAATTTTATTACGCACAGCCACTTCGACGGCTTGTATCTACGTGGGCGAAGGCGCGGTGGAAAATCGGTTGGAAGAGCTTTTGTTAGGGCAAAAGAACTTCGTGTTAACCGATACCAACGTATATGCGCTCTATCCCGATTTTTTCACTCGTTATTTTGACGGGGTAGATACGTTCGTGCTTACGGCTGGGGAAGAAAATAAGAATTTTCAATCGTTGCAATCCATTTTAGAGGCAATGAGTGG
>JAZRSE010000044.1:0-11628 GCA_045651305.1 Candidatus Scatosoma sp.
ATAGAGGCGTTTCCAAATCCGATTTATATCCCTTCTCCGTCGATTTATAACGGCATAACTTTTGGGCAGGTAGGAATACTATAAATAAGGAAGTAGGTATGGAATATTATTTTATTTTTATAGGATTGTTATTGCTTTGCGCCCTCTTTTCCGGTTGGGCGAGCGCGCGTGTACACAGCACGTATCGCGCGTATCAAGATATGCGTACCCGTTCGCATATGACGGGATACGATACGGCGGTGCGATTGCTCCGTAGAAACGGCGTGACGGATATTTCGATTGGCAGAGTGAAAGGCTCGCTTGCCGACCATTATCACCCCACGAAAAAGATAGTCAACTTATCCAATAGCACGTATGGCAACGATTCGATTGCGGCAGTCGCCGTGGCGGCGCACGAGATTGGGCACGTTATGCAAAAGAAAAAGGGGTATATCCCCTATAAATTGCGGACGGCGCTCGTTCCCGTTGTGAATATCGGCACGTATCTTGCTTTGCCGCTTGTGCTTGTGGGGTTGGTGCTCGATTTGTTCGTGGCAAGCGCGCAAAATGCGGACGTTGGGTATTGGCTCGCTATGGTAGGGGTTATTTTGTACGGCGGTTCGACGGTGTTTATGCTCGTAACCCTGCCCGTGGAACTTAATGCGAGCAGAAGAGCAAAGAAAATGCTGCTTGCCGAGGGGATTATCACGGAAGAGGAATTGCCGTATGCGGATAAAATGTTGTCGGCGGCGGCGATGACCTACGTGGCGTCCTTGCTTACCTCGCTTGTGTACTTCTTGCGTTTTGCCGTGATGGTGTTGATGCTTTTCGGCGGACGAAGAAGAGATTGAATAATAAATTGCAAGACGCGTCTTGCGTGAATTGCATTGCTACGCAATGCGTTATCGCAATTATTTCCACAACGCACGCCTTCGGCGTGCAATTCACGACGGCAACGCCGTCAAATCACGGCGCAAGCCAATTCACGAACGAAGTTCAATTCACTTTTTATCAGGTGTTACAATGGATACGATAAAATTTTTAGACAAAGGCAATATTAAAATGATAGCGCACCGCGGCGTGTCGGGCTTGGAAAGGGAAAACACCTGCGCTGCGTTTGTGGCGGCAGGCGTTAAAAGTTACTACGGCATAGAAACGGACGTGCATTTGACGAAAGATAATAAGTTTTTAATCGGGCACGATAATAGCTTTGCGCGCGTGGCGGACGAAAATATGGTGATAGAGGAAAACAATTTCGACGATTTGCGAAAAATCCGTATCAAAGATACGGACGGGACGAAAAACCGCGCCGATTTGTTTCCGCCCTCGCTGGAAGAATATATCCGCATTTGTAAAAAATACGATAAGCAGTCGATACTCGAAATCAAAGGCGCTTTCCCCAAGGCAAGTCTTTATCAAATGGTGGAAGAGATAAAAGCGCTCGGTTGGTATGCGCGCACGACGTTTATTTCGTTCAGGCTGAAAAATTTGGTGGCTATCCGTGAACGGTATGAGGATAGCGACGTGCAATGGTTGTTGGAAAAGTGCGAGGACGAGGAAATTCGTTTTATGATAGACAATAAAATGGACGCAGACCTTTGCGGATATTGCGTTACCCCCGAAAAGGTACGCCTTTTGCACGAAAACGGACGCAAAGTGAACGTTTGGACGCTCGACACGATAGAGCACGCGAATAAGGCGAAAGCGTTTGGCGTGGACTTTATCACGAGCAATATTTTAGAGTAAACGGCAAGCCGCCGTTGCCACGTTTTTTCTATCTTTATACGCTTTGTGCGTTGGCACGATAGGGGCGCGGTTTGGCAAGAAAAAAGCGTCGAACAAAAAGAAAAACACCTCCCGAAAATCGGGAGGTGTTGATTTTTATGCCGTTATTGTTTCACGTGAAAGAGAAACTCTTTTTCGATTAAAGTTCAGCGAAGTACTTAATCGTTCTAACCATTTGGCTGGTGTAGGAGTTTTCGTTGTCGTACCAAGAAACAACCTTAACAAGCGTGTTGCCATCGCCCATAGGCATACACTTCGTTTGCGTAGCGTCGAAGAGGGAGCCGTAGGTGATACCGATGATGTCGGAGGATACGATTTCTTCTTCCGTGTAGCCGAAGGACTTGGATGCAGCAGCTTTCATTGCAGCGTTAACCGTTGCAGCGTCAACTTCGCCTTCGCAGATAGCTACGAGTTGGGTAAGCGAACCGGTGGGAACGGGAACGCGTTGTGCGCAACCGTCAAGAACGCCGTTAAGTTCGGGGATTACAAGGCCGATAGCTTTTGCAGCGCCCGTGGAGTTGGGAACGATGTTAGCAGCAGCTGCACGTGCACGACGGAAGTCGCCTTTGCGGTGGGGGCCGTCAAGAACCATTTGGTCGCCCGTGTAAGCGTGAATCGTCGTCATATAGCCTTTCTTAATCTTGGAAAGCTTGTTAAGCGTGTTAGCCATAGGAGCAAGGCAGTTGGTGGTGCAGGACGCAGCGGAGATGATGGTGTCAGCCTTCGTAAGCGTCTTTTCGTTTACGCTGTAAACGATGGTAGGAAGGTCGTTACCAGCGGGAGCGGAGATAACAACTTTCTTTGCGCCAGCTTTGATGTGCGCTTCGGATTTAGCTTTGGACGTATAGAAGCCCGTGCATTCAAGCACTACGTCTACGTCAAGAGCACCCCAAGGGCAGTTAACTGCGTCTTTTTCAGCGTAGATTTTAATCGTTTTGCCGTTAACGGTAATCGTACCTGCTTCGTCGTCAGCAGAAACCGTTTCAGCAAGAGCATATCTACCTTGTGCCGTGTCATACTTCAAAAGGTGTGCGAGCATAGAAGGGCTGGTAAGGTCGTTGATAGCAACGACGTCATAACCTTCTGCACCGAACATTTGTCTGAAAGCAAGACGACCGATACGGCCGAAACCGTTGATTGCAACTTTTACGTTTGCCATAATAGAATTCCTCCAAAAAAATGATAAATTTATTTAATAACTATTTATTTAGACAAACGGAAAACGAACAATCCGCTCTTGTCCAAATAATATTCTACCATACTTTTAACCTTTCGTCAATAATTTTAACCGCCCAATATCAAAATATTTCTCGAAAAAAGAAAAAGGATTTTTCGTTAAAAAAATTTACACAAAAATTAGACAAACCACTTGATATTGTTCGAGATATGGAATATAATATAACCATAATATGTTTGGAGCGTGCTTATGATACAATATATGTCTGCAAGAGAGGCTGCGGAAAAGTGGAGCGTTTCGCAAAGAAGAGTGTCAATACTTTGCGCGGAAAAGCGAATCCCCAATGTTGCAATGCTTGGAAATATGTGGTTGATTCCTCGTAATGCGAAAAAGCCCGTTGACGCAAGATTAAAAAGAAATGTAAATACTGTATCGGGAAAAGCTCGTCCTTTTGTCAAGTGGGCAGGGGGTAAGGGGCAATTATTAGAAGAGTTAAAGGCGAATTTGCCCCAAGGGATAGGAAAAACGATTACAAAATATGCCGAACCCTTTGTGGGGGGCGGTGCATTGTTGTTTGCGCTTTTAAGCGAATATTCGTTTGAAGAGGTTTATATTAGCGATAATAACAAAGAGCTTATCAATGTCTTTTCAATTATTAGAGCAAATTGTGACGATTTGATTTTACAGTTAAAGGAACACCAAGCGAAATATGAAAAACTTGGAGAGGAAGAACAGCAGGAATATTACTATAAACAAAGGGATTTATTTAACGAGTTATCGTTAAACAAAGAAAACGCGATAGAAAAAGCGGCTTTATTTATCTTTCTTAACAAGACTTGTTTTAACGGGCTGTATAGGGTTAATAAGACGGGGAAATTCAATGTGCCTGCGGGGAAATACAAAAATCCGCTTATTTGTGATGAGGAGAATTTAATAAACGTTTCCAATAAACTGCAAAGCGTTGTTATACACGCACAAGATTATCGCAACGTGGAGTTTTTTGCGGACGATAAAACGTTGGTGTATTTTGATCCCCCGTATCGCCCTTTGAATCCTACGTCAAACTTTACCTCTTACACGGAAAGCCAATTTAACGATAAAAATCAAATAGAATTGGCGGAATTGTATAAAAAACTCAACCAAAAAGGCGTAAAGGCGCTTTTGAGTAATTCTGATCCACACAACGTAAATTATGAGGATAATTTCTTCGACGAGTTATATGAGGGATTTGATATTCAACGCGTTACTGCCGTTAGGGCTATAAACAGTAAAGCGGAAAAGCGCGGTAAAATTACTGAACTTTTGATAAAGAATTATTGAGCAAGGGAATTAGATACTATAAAAAAAGGATGAAAAGCTTTTCATCCTTTTTAATATTTGATTATACGAGATTATTTTTTTGCAATGCATTATAAAACATTGCTCGTCCCGAATAATTCCAGTATGCGCAATCTTGTTCCATAAACAACCACTTTACGGCTAATAGGATAATTTCAATAGGGTGTTGTACTTGTTGGTAATCTGCAAAGGTTGCACCCGTTAAAGAGCCAAAAGAAACGGGTTTACAATTATAAATATCATTAAGATAAGGAATAATTTGATTTTGATAGATGGCAGGGAAATGGTTTTTACAATCAATTAAAGCATTAACAATATCCGAGTGGCTGGGATTTGAATAACATTTTTGTTTTTTGAACATAAGTCCTGAAATATTCACGGTGAAATCAAAGCCTTTGTTTAATTGGGTAGGGCGTCTTAAATATATACCATAAGAGTCGTTTAATTTTTCAACTTCGTAGATATAACGAGAGGCTAAATTATTATTGCCGCTGCCAGGTTGTTCTTGTATAAATTGGGCGATTAAATCTTTGCGCATTTGAGCTCTATTAAGTGGTTCTAAATTAAAAATAACAGTAGAGGTGGGCATAAGTTTTCTCCTAAAATAATAAGTAATAAAAGGGTATTGAAAAGTTGTTATATAATATAAACGGCTCGATAACCGAGCCGTTTTTTAATTTAATTAAAACGCTTTGCCAGCGGAGCCAAGCACGTTTACAATCTTGTGCTTAACCATTTCCTTCATCATTGCGCGCGCATCGCCAAGGTATTGACGAGGGTCGAAATGGCTGGGGAAATCGCTATAATGCTTTCTAATCGCCGCCGTGAACGCTACGCGCAAATCGGAGTCGATATTGATTTTGCAAACAGCCATTTGCGCCGCTTTACGAAGTTCGCTTTCAGGAATACCGATTGCGTCGGGCATATGGCCGCCGAATTGGTTAACGATAGCAACTTTGTCTTGGGGAACGGAGGACGCACCGTGCAATACGATGGGGAAACCGGGCAATCTTCTGCCGATTTCTTCCAAGATATCCAAACGAAGTTTAGGGTCTTGACCGGGTTTGAATTTGTATGCGCCGTGGCTGGTACCGATAGCGATTGCCAAAGAGTCGATACCCGTTTTCGCCGTGAATTCTTCCACTTCGTCGGGGGAGGTGAATTGTGCGTCGGCAGCGTCTACGTTTACGTCGTCTTCGATGCCTGCAAGCTTACCAAGTTCCGCTTCAACAACAACGCCGTGGTCGTGCGCGTATTCAACGACTTTCTTGGTGATTTCGATATTTTCTTCCCAAGGGTGAGAAGATGCGTCAATCATAACGGAGGTGAAACCGCTGTCGATAGACGCTTTGCAGATTTCGAAATCCGCGCCGTGGTCGAGGTGCATAGCGATGGGAATATTCGTCGTTTCAACAGCCGCTTCAACAAGCTTTTTCAAATATACGGGGTTCGCATATTTTCTTGCGCCTGCGGATACCTGCAAAATAACGGGGGATTTTTCTTCGTTCGCCGCTTCAACGATAGCTTGAATCATTTCCATATTGTTTACGTTGAACGCGCCGATAGCGTACTTCCCAGCGTACGCTTTTTTGAACATATCGGTAGTAGTTACCAAAGGCATAATAAATGTCCTCCAAAATTTTTTCGTACGATATTATTATAACGGATACGCAAAAAAAAAGCAATAAAAAGTCGAGGCAAAACGGAAAATTTTTATCGTGGCAAGAAAAATAACGGACGCCCGACTATTATATATATTATATTGTATTTAGGGCGGTTTTTCAAGGGGGATTTATACTGCGTTTTTGCTCCCCAAAAAAAATTTCAAAAAAATGAAAAAAAATGAAAAAGTAGACGCAAAACAGCTTGACTTAAATTTCTTTTCATAATACAATAAATAGGCAAGTTGACAAAACCGCTTGAAAATACACGTTTTTCCCCGTTAGTTAGACGCGTTTTTCAAAAAATCGGTTTTCAAAACTCGCACGAGAAAAATGAAAAAATACACACGAAATAAGGAGTAACATATTATGAAAACCTATATGGCTCATGCCGAAACGGTTGAAAGAAAATGGTATGTAATCGACGCAGAGGGCGCAACCCTTGGCCGTCTTGCAACCAAAGTAGCTTCCGTTCTTCGCGGTAAGCACAAACCCACCTTCACTCCCAACGTTGACACGGGCGATTTCGTTATCGTTATCAACACCGATAAAGTTGTTTTGACGGGTAAGAAGTTGGAAGATAAATTTTACAGATATCACTCCGGCTATATCGGCGGCTTGAAGGAAATTTCCTACAAGAAGTTGGTGGCGGAAAAGAGCGACCTTGCTGTTTACGAAGCAGTAAAAGGTATGCTCCCCAAAAACAGCCTCGGCAGAGCAACGCTTAAAAAGCTTCGCGTTTACAAGGGCGCGGAACACAACCACGCTGCTCAAAAACCCGAAGAACTGAAATTGGACTAAAGGAGAGGATAGAAAATGGCAAAAGCAAGTGTTAAAAAGAAGATTCAATTCTGGGGCACGGGTAGAAGAAAGAAGGCTATCGCTCGTGTACGCCTTATCCCTGGTGGCAACGGTACGATTGTTATCAATGATAGAGCTTTTGAAAACTACTTCCCCCAAGGTACGTTGCAATACATCGTTAAGCAACCCCTCGTTGCTGTTGAAGTAGAAAGCAAGTACGACGTTATGGTAAACGTTATCGGCGGTGGTTATACCGGTCAAGCAGGCGCTATCCGTCTTGGTATCGCTCGCGCACTTCTCGAAGCGGAAGAAAACAGCCGTTCCGTATTGAAGGCTGCTGGTTTCTTGACGCGCGACCCTCGTGCAAAGGAAAGAAAGAAGTACGGCTTGAAGAAAGCTCGTCGTGCACCTCAATTCTCGAAGAGATAATTCTCAATTTTCGAAAATCCAAAAGCTGTGGTTTATCCACAGCTTTTTGTGTTTTGCTTGGCGCGTATATACGTCGCAACGCGGCGTTGCACTCCGCTTTTCTTGCCCGTTTCATTTGGATTTTTTTATGCAAAGACTACTTATCAAAAACAAAAGACCAGCCTATCTTTTTGCCTTTTTCGCCGTAGAAATTACGGCGTGGCTTTGCGTGCTGTTTTTGAGGGTGGATTGGACGCATTATTTATCCTATTGTGCCGTGGCGCTTTCCTTTTTATTCGCTCTTTCGTTGATAGAAAAAAGCGCGGACACTTTGCTTACGATAGGGGCGTTGTTTTTTACCTGTGTGGCGGATATTCCACTCGTTCTTTTGAAAAAAGACGGGGATACGTTTGCTATGTGCGTATTCTTATGCGCGCAAATATGTTATGCAGGGCGCACCCTTTTGTGGGCGAAAAGCAAAGCGGAAAAATGGACGCAAGTGGGGGTACGTACCCTTTTAAGCGTGGCAGGCGGAGCGATAACGTGGCTTGTGTTGCGCGAAAAAACGCAAGCGGTGTTTATCATTTCCGTTGTCTATTACGTCAACCTTTTATGCAGCCTCCTCCTTTCCTTTATCCACTTTAAGCACGCGCGCGCAAAATATACGGCGTTTGGGTTATTGAGTTTCGCCTTTTGCGATTTGTCGATAGGGCTGCGTTTTATCGTGAATATTTTTGCCCTGCCGCCCACGCATTTTATCCCTACGCTCTTGCGGAGGTTGTCGTTTGTCAACCTGTTTTATCCGCCCTCGCAGGCTCTTTTGGGCGCAAGCGTCTATCCCGAAAAGAAATAAAACCGAATAAAAAAGTTAAAAATAAGAGTATGCTTTATAAGCTAACTCTTATTTTTTTGCTCCAAACCCCGTTTATAAGCGCTTTTAGGCATAAAATTCTCGAAAAAAATCATAAAAAATACTTAACAAACGCAATACCTCGTGTTATGATGTATTACGCAAGGAGGAGTATCGTATGGACGGTCAGTTAAAACGCGGAATATTGGACGTAAGCGTATTGGCGGCGATAAAGGACGGGGAGTCGTACGGGTATAAAATCATCAAGGATATGAAACCGTATATCGAGTTGTCGGAATCGACGTTATACACAATTTTAAAGCGTTTGGAGGGGGCGAAGATGTTGACGGTACGCACAGCGGAGCACGACGGGCGGAAGATGTGAAATTTCCACAGGCACGGGCGACGTAGAAATAAAAATTGAAAGCTAATCATGCACCCCCGTTTTATGCGAAACGGGGGTGTAGTTTATCGTCGAGGGGAAAAATGAAATGTCCCTATTGACAAATATAAAAAACGGGAGTATAATAAAAATACAAATTTTATAAATAGGAGTTTATTATGAAAAAGAGATGGTTATTGTTAGGCTTGGCTGCTATTATGAGCATGGGCGTATTTGCCGCTTGCGGAGATAAGGACGGCGACCAAAACGGCGACGGCGGAAACGGCGGTGGCGGCGAAATTAAAGGCCAACAAGTAACGCAAGAACAATGGGAAAACGTGTTTATAAACGTGGATTTCTCCAAAGTTATCCGCGAGGGCAGCGGTATGGAAACGGACGGCGATACGGTATATACGTACACGCAAAAAGAGGTGTATTTGCCCAATATGTATTATGCTGAATACACGGAAACGATGACGGACGGCACGAGAACGGAAAGCGAAGGTGGCGGCGACTGGGGTGTAAAAGCGGACAACGGGCTTTACTATACGTTTGACGCGGATAAAGTTGACGGCGCGTTTGATTTCAACGACGAAGAGTGGGACGCTCATTTCAACGAAGAAAATATGACGGTGGATTTCGGCTATTGGGAGTACGCTTGGGAAAATATTTTTGAGGGCGACGAGCTTATCAACCAAGATATGACGGCGTTTACATACGATAGCGAAAAGGGCGTTTATTACAAGGAAAAAAGCGCGACGGTGGAAGGTTCTACGCGCAATGCAAGGGTGGAAATTCTTATTAGCAACGGCAAGTTGTATTCCTTGAAAGTAGACGCAACGGCTACGGGCGAATATAACGGCAACGAAAGCATGCAATATACGTTTGCGGAAGGCACGATTACGTTGCCCAAGTAAGACCAACTCAATACGTTGATTGCCCAAGTAAAAGGCTATTACATGTTTGTAGAATGGACGACGAACGGCACAACGGTTAAACCGGGCGACATGATGGACGGCGAAATGGTACGCACCAATTACAATACGCTTTTGTTAAAAGGCGACGGTACGGCGGAATTCGCCGTGTCCCTTGGCGATGCAACAGACGTACAAACGGGTACTTGGACGGAAACGAACGAATCGTTTGTCGTAACCATTGCTGGTAGCTCGATGGAATTCGTAAAAGACGGAAATAAACTCATTTGCGAAATGGGAGCAAATAAGGTTATTCTCCAAAAGTAAAAAGGATATAAAACAAAACGAAAAGCTGTGGTTATCCACAGCTTTTTTTATGGCTTTTTCGTGCGTTTGGCACGGGCGTCGTGGTTGGAAAGAAACTGTAAAAACGCCTCTTGCGAGGAGGGGGCTTCCTCTGTTTTTGGGGGTGGTTGTTCCTCCTGTTTTTCCTGTTCTTGCGGTGCTTGCTCTACGGGGAAATGATTGCAAAGGGATTGAAAAAGTTGAAATAAAGAGAACGGTTCCATAAGAAAAGACCTCCAAAAAACAAAAAATAATCATTTTCAAAGAAAATCACGCAAAAAAGCGAAAAACATACGCCGTTTTTTATTGCTTTAATTGGCGTTTTGATATATAATAGAATATGCGTTAAAATAGTCGAATAATGCCTTATAGGCATTTCGAAAGAAAGGAGTCCTTTACAATGAGGGATAAGATGAAAAAGACACTTGGAATTTTGCTTGCAACGGTTTGCCTTGGCGCGACGTTTGTAGGTTGTGGCAAGGGTACGCTTAAATACGAGGGTGATTCGGTGGACGGATACGTATCCGCGGCGGAAGTATCTTCCAACGGCGGCTTTGCCGTAGAAAAGGGTGATTACGTTTACTTTATCAACGGTCAGGAAGAACCTGAGGGCGAAAACACGTACGGCGACGTAGTAAAAGGCGCGCTTATGCGTATTAAGAAAGCCGATTTGTTGGCAAACGATTTTTCGAACGTAAAGACGATTGTGCCTGCATTGCTTTCGGCAAAAGATTACGGCGCAGGTATCTTCATTTATGGGGATTACGTGTACTATGCAACTCCCACCACCGACAGAACGGCAAGCGGTGAAACGGCGTCCTCCTACGTGGACTTTAAGAGAGCGAAACTCGACGGTTCGGAAGGTCCTTCCAAGGATTATTTCCTCCGTTTGGCGGACAATGCAAGTAGATACCGTTTCGTAAAAGAAAACAACGTGGTATATTGTTTGTACGAAGAAAGCGGCGCGTTGAAATCGGTGAACACGGAAACGGGCGCTATCCATACGCTTGCATCGGGCGTAAAATCGGCGTTCTTCTTCGACGCGGAAAATCCTGAAAACCCCAACGTATATTATACGATGAGCGTTAAAGCGGAAGACGGCTCGGCACAAAGTTACGACCAAGTTTACCGCGTAAACGCAGGCGCAACGGCGCAAGCGGACAAGTCCACGGCGAAATATTCCGTATATAACGCAAAGGGCGAAAAGATTAAAGAGTACGCTTTCGATAAAGCGGAAATGGAAGCGGCAAACAAAGAGGCAAAGGACAACAAGGCGGACGAACCGTACGATTTAAGCGATTATTCGACGTATTCTTACGTAAACCTTGGCGAACTTGTTTTGGACGGTATCGGCAGCGCGGACTATATTCCTCAAACGCAATTTAACTGGGAAAACAAGTCGGTTATCGCAGGCACGGATTACGAATACGACGGCTATACGTACACGCTCGGTGAAGACTGCTATCAAAACGGTAAGTTGTATTTCACCCGTCAAACGGTAGGCGCAAAGACGGATTCCGACGGCTCGGAAACGAAGTTGTACTGCCTTGCGGACACCACGGTAGATAGCGCGGCTTGGAGCGTTATTAAGGGCAACGAAACGCTTGGAAACAACGTTATGGCGTTAAAGACGACCAACGCGGCTACGGGCGCGGCGCTCTACTACACGGAAGGCTTGAAACAATATTATATATACGTTGCAAACAACAACCTCTACAAAGCGGGTTACGACAACGAAACCAAGGCGGAAATTGCGCCCGTTCGTATTGCAAACGGCGTAGGCACGCCCACCCTTTGGAAGTTGGATAGAGAAAACGAGTTGTTGTATTTCTATACGGACGACGGCAACGGTAAATCGCTTTCGAGAGTAAACTACGGCGGCGACGCGGACGATTACAACACCTTGCACGACAAGAAGGAATACCAAGTAGTAAAGCTTGATTACCTCGTATTCAACGGCGATTGGTATATGCCTGAATTCTTTGGGG
>JAZRSE010000045.1:0-7571 GCA_045651305.1 Candidatus Scatosoma sp.
AGCCAAGACGGTGGCAACCAAGGCGGTGGAAACCAAGGTGGTGGCGACCAAAGTGGCGGCGGAGACCAAGGTGACGAAGACGAGGGGGGTGGTACGGTTGACCCCGAACCTGAAATTCCTCAAACGCCTATTTTCCCCGACCCCGAAAATGAACAACCCGAGGCTACGCCTACGGCAATAGGACAAACGGCATTGGTAAACACGTTAAAAAGTACACAATATCGTTCGGCGGTAACGAATAATGAATCTGGCTTAACGGCGGCAAACGCAATTGGTGCAGATGCGCGCGCGTTCTCTCGCGTACTCTACCCTGCGCCCATTGGCGGCGTTAAGACGTACGAGGCGGCGGATTACGGCGTTTCGCCCACGGGAGAAAATAACACCCGCGACTTAAACGCGTTGATTCGCAGTTTGAAAGACGTGACGGGCGTAAAAATGATTACCCTTGAAAAGGGTACGTATACGTTTGGCACTACGATTGAGGCGGACAGCGTGGACGATTTGTATATCGTCGGTGACGAAACGGAATTCGTGTATTCTACGTGGTGTACGGCAATCCATATAAAGAACGCTGAAAACGTACACCTCAACGGCATTTCGATTGATTACAATCCCTCCGCCGTGGTGTCTGGTACGGTAAAAAGCTGTAATACGAGCGCAAAGACGATTACGATTAAATTGTACGACGAATTCTCTTTGAGGGATTCTCGTTATAACAACGGTAAAATTAAATACGGCTCGTATATGGAATTTTGCGACGACGGGAAAGGCAATCTTTATCCCAGCGCAAGAGGAAACCTGCTTTATAATAGCACGGGCGACTTGGTTGAAAATATCACCAACGGCGCGTATAATGCAAACACAAACGAATTGACGCTTACGTTTAAGTCGATAAAATCGGCGGCGGCAGGTACTCCCGTATCCGTTGCGTTTACGATGTACGAATATCCTGCAATTATGGTAGACGATAGTGAAAACTTCTATATGGAAGGTTGCAACTTGTATTCTACGACAGGTATGGGTATCAAGCTCGATTCCGTTAAGAACGCGTATTTGAACCGCACGAACGTAATGTTAAAGGCAGGCTCGAAACGTTTGATGACGGTGACGGCGGACGGTTTACACGCAAAAGACTGCCTCGGCGATTTGCAACTTACGGGCAGTATTTTTGAAAACTCGCACGACGACTGTATCAATATCGCAAGCTTTTATAAAAGCGTTACCGCAGTAAGCAGAAAGGACAGGACGCTTACTTGTGAGGCAAGTTCGACGCAGACGAATTATCCCTTCAAAGAAGGCGACGTATTGGAAGTGTACGATTCTAGCACCTTTGAACTTTGCGGAACGTTTAAGGTAAAGGCGGTGGAAAGTTCGGCATTGACGACCATCGTAACGGTGGATAAAAAGGTGACGGACGATTTGGTAGGAAAAATTGTCGGCAACGTAACGCGTAGCGCGAAAGTAAAGATTAACGATTGTATCTTCCGTAACAAACGTAACCGCGGTATCCTATTGCAAACGCGTAATAGCGATATTTCGGGCAACACCTTCCAAAATATTATCCACGGACCGATTTCCGTGCATAGCGTACTCGATATCTTCGCCGAGGCGATTATACCTGGCAACGTAACGATAACCAATAACAAGTTTATCAACAACAACGAGGGGTGCGGTTTAAACGGCGATATTGCGGTGTTTGCAAGTGGATTAAACAACACCAACGCCGGAGCAAACGTAATCAATAATATTACGGTTAGCAACAACTTCTTCTATAATAGTGCGTACGCGGGCGTATTTTACTCGGCATGCGGAAGTAGTTCGATAACCAACAACTTGCTTTGCTACACGGGAAGAGTATCGAATAGTTCGTACGCGATGTACGTGGGTAACAGTGCGGGAATTGCTATAAAAGACAACTACGTAATTCACGATAGAACGATTAGCACTTATTCGCATAGTAACGTTACGGATATTAGCGATTCAAACAATATATTAAAGGTTTTAGGAGGATTATAATGAAGAAATTTTTGAAATCAATTTCTTGCTTATTGCTTGCGGCGATGATGAGTTTTTCGTTCGCTTGCGGTGAGGGTGACGATAGCAACGACGACGGCACGGGTGGCCCTAGCACCGAACAGGGCGGTGGAAACCAAGGCGGCGGCAACGACGGTGGCGACGAAGGCGGTTCGACCAATTTGGCGCAATATAACATCAACGAAACGGTACAAAAACTTTCCAGCTCCGTTTATGCGGACGCAAGCTTGACGGACGATAACAGATACGGCTTGAAAGATATTTCCAACGTCGGTGTTGTCCAAAGCGAAGCGGAAAAAGAATTGTATCCTATCGAACTTACGGGCGAGTATGAAATTATCGAGTATTCGCAAATGACGGGTGCAAACGATTATGCAAAATTCTCGGCGGCGTTTGCTGCGGCAAAGCAAGCAAACGATGCGGGCAAAAAGGCGATTATTTCCTTGCCTGAAAACGGCGAATTGCACGTAAACGCGTCCCTTTCGGGCGACGCTACGTTTGCGTTCAATATTTCGGGCTACGATGGGTTGTATATTAAGGGCAACGGCTGTAAAGTTTTAATATCCTTTAACGGTTTTGCTTTCCGCGGTTTCCTTAACGTTGTAAATTCGAAAGACGTACATATCAACGACCTTATCGTCGATTATGAAACGCCTACGGCAATTAGCGGTATGATAAGCGCAATCGACATGGAAAAAATGACGATTACGGTAGAAATCCCCGAAGAATTTAACGAATCGGTAAAACGTATTAACGAGAGCAACGAATCGTTGAAATCGTACGTGGAATTCAACGAAATTACTCGTGCTCCCCTTGAAGGCGGTAACTTCTGTACGGCAAGCGAAGGCTTTATTACGGGGCGTACCATTAACGGTAACGAAACGGACGGTTACGAAATCGTCGTACAATTCGGCGAGGCGTATAAAGCTTCGTTTAGCGATAACGCACTCGGCCACTATGCGGCGCTCGGTTTCTCTATGTACGTTTATAATGGTTTCGTTTACGACCATTGCGAAGACGTTTACATGGAAAACGTAACGTTGCACACCTGCCCCGGTATGGGTGTGGTTGGTAGAAGAACGACCAACATTTTCGTAAACAGAATGAAGATTGCGTTGCCTGAAAACAGCGAAAGATTGATGACGACGACGGCGGACGGTTTCCACTTTGCAGAATGCTACGGCGAAGTAAAAATCACCGGTTCGCTTATCGAATATACGCACGACGACGCGTTGAACATTAAGTCTGGTTACTATTACGGGGTAACGAGCGTGGAAGTAAGAAATAAGACGTTGACGATTTCGAAGAAGACGGAAGGCATTTCCAAGCCCGAAGTTGGTAACGTTATCGAATTCTACGACAAGAACACGTTTGAAAAACTCGGCGCGTATACGATTACGGAAATGATTTCCAACATTAGCGAAGCATCGTACACGTTCAAGGTAAAAGAGGCGTTGAAAGATGCGGCGTCTTGGAACTTGGCAAACGTCGTTGCTACCAACATCAGTAAGACGGCGAAGTTCACGTTTACGAACAACATTATTAGAAATAAGCGTAACCGTGGCGTTCTCGTTCAAGTACGAGATGCGGATATTAGCAACAACGCGTTCTTCAACGTAGGACACGGCTCTATCTCTATCCATAGCTCGCTTGACGTATTCAACGAAGCGACGATGCCCAAGAACATTAAGATTGAAAACAACAAGTTGGTAAACAACAACTACTTGATGTCTTTGTCGGGTGATATTTACGTATTTGCTCGTTCCTCCTCGCTTGGCCCCGTAGGCACGATTACCGACGTTTCGATTAAGAATAACTTTATCGCAAAGAACGGTAACGCAGGCGTAAGTTTGCAAGCTTGTTCCGATTCCGCAGTAGAAAACAACTTGTTCTACGACAATGCAAGAGTTAAGCGTGGCGAATTGTACGATTGCGCAGTAGAACTCAACAACGCAGGCGATTTGAGCTTGCAAGGCAACTACGTATATAACACGTTGGATTCCGAAACGTTCGCAGGTATTATTACGGGCGGTTTGACGGATACGACGACGGTTGATTTGAAGAACAACGTAAACCTTGCTTACCAAGTAATCGAAGTGGAAACGACCACGACGGAAGTATTGAAACTCCTCACGGACGTAACGATTGACGGTAACGTGGAAGATTGGGCAGACCAAGGTACGTCCGTTTCCATGATTGGTCACTCGCTTGCGGACGGTGTTGCGCTCGACCCTGCACAATACAATAGCTACTTCAACGTAGATATGTGTAAAGTGGCTTGGAGCGACGACGGCATCTACGTTGCGTTTGATATCAAGGACAACGTGTACGATTTCACGACGGTTAACAACTTCTGGACGGGCGACTGTTTCGAAATGTTCGTATCTACCATTTTGACGATGGCAAATGCGGATATGCAACTTTATAAGAACGACGAGGGTGACGTTATGCAATTGGCGTGCGTACCCGATTGGGAAAAGGGTTGGACGTTTGCGTCGGCAAGAACGGGCGCTGACCTTATAGAAAACGCAGACCAATTCCAAGTGAAGTGCGTGAAGACGAGCAAGGGTTATGCGGGCGAAATTCTTTTGCCGTTCTCGTTGTGTACCAACCTCAAAGCTTGCGTAGATAACGGCGAAGAAATTGCAATGGCGTTCGTATTTGCGGACAACGATAGAGAAGATTTGGGCTTGCCTAGATTGCAGGTTTCCAACGTTCCTCACTTTGTAGAGGCTTGGAAGACCAAGACGGCGAAAATGCCTCTCTATAAGTTCGTTGAAGAATTGAGCGAAAGCGCAGAATAATTACAAAATAAAGGCTGGGGTAGCGCCCTTGTCGGCGCTATCCCAACCCAAAAAAATAAAGAATAATTAAAAGGAGATATCTATGAAAAAATCCAAACTTTTATTGACTTTGCTCATGGCTGGTTTGATGGCTGCAACGACGGCTAGTTTGGTTGCTTGCGGCCCCGCAGGCGGTAACTCGGACGATGGCACGGGTACCGAACAAGGCGGTGGTAACCAAGATGGCGGTAACCAAGATGGTGGCAACCAAGACGGCGGTAACCAAGGCGGTGATAACCAAGGCGGCGGTGGTGACCAAAGTGGCGACGAACAACCCTGCACGCACGTAGACGAAGATGACGACCACGATTGCGACGAATGCGGCGATACGATTAGCACGTGCGAAGACGAAGACGACGACCATTATTGCGACGTTTGCGACGACGAATTGAGCCAATGCGAAGATGAAGACGAGGACGATTATTGCGATATTTGCGACGACTATATCGGCGCGGAAGACGTGGACGCTCCCGTAATCACGGTTGTAGGTAACCCTACCGTTATTGAACTTGGCTTAGGGGAAGAACTTACCGTTCCCGCGGCAACGGCTGTGGATAACGTAGACGGCGCACTTGAAGTAGAAGTATTCTGCGAAACGACGAGAGGCGCTTACAATTCTAAGACGGGCGTATTCAAGACGGATATCCTTGGCGAACATATGATTACTTATTATGCGTGCGACTCCAACGATAACGAACAATTCTTGGACGTAATCGTTAACGTAACGTCCAGCACCTATCAAGAAACGGCAGACGTAACGGGTTATAACGATTTGTCTATTCTCGACGATGAAGGCACGTTTAAGGAAAACTTTGAAAAGGGTTGGCAAAGCCCTCTTATCAAGAAAGCATCTCTTCCCGACGTTACGGTGAAAGCAGGCGAACAAGCGATAAACGGTAACTCGCTCGTTGTAAACTACTACGAATTGACGGCGCTTGAAAACCGTATCTTCTTGAACACCCTTCCTATCCGTGACGGTATTTGGACGCTTAGCTTTGACGTTAAACTTATCCAAGGTGTTGCCGATAGCGACTTCTACGTAGGTTACGTTAAAGAGGGTGAAATCGACTCGAAAGACCAACAATTCCCTCTTGCAGGTATGCAAGTTGGCGAAACGAGACGCATCGAATATAAGCAACTTCTCAACCTTGACGAAGACGGACAATATTATTTCCACTTCTTCGAATATCAAAGAGATATGAAGGCTATCCTTGCGTTCGATAACTTCGAAGTTACCTATCAAGAAGCTCCTTCTTACAACGAAGTAGCGCCTACGCTCGACCAATTGAAGGCAGGCTTTACGTACGATTGGGAAAACAACTATATGTCGATTACCAGCGGTATGCCCGAAGTAATTGATAAGATTGAAAACGCTGACGCAAAAGCTGCAATTGAAGGCGCGGCAAGCGGTTTCGCTGCTTCCGTAATGCACTTGACGGGTAGCGGTGCGCACGATTTGAGCGCTCTTATGAAGGAAAAAGATTCGACGCTTTTCCAAGCGGGTTGGAAGTACACCTTCGAAATCGACTACTATGCAGTATCTGTTGGCACGCATTACATGATTGCATACGACGGAACGTCGAGCAACAATGCGTTTAAGGTTAATCCTTTCAAGACGGGCTTGAATAAAGCGGTTATTGAATACACGGTAGCTGCAAACGATAAGGCGTTGACCTTCTACGGCGATATGGACGTATATCTTGGTAACGTGAAGATTACGATTGAAGAACCCGTTGAAACGCGTGAAGATTATCACAATATCACGAGCAGTGAAATCTTGGCAGAGGGCGGTTATACGTTTGATTGGAGCGAAAACAACATCCTTCAATTCGCTACGCCGAAGACGACGTACGTAAAACTTGCGGAAATGAAAGATAGCACGCTTGCTGAAAAATTGACGGCAACGGGCGCGTTTGCAAACGGTTATGCATTGCAAATTAAGGGCTCCGGCGCGAACGTAATTACGGGCTTTAACAACAAGTTCGTTGCAGGCAATAAGTATACGATTTCCTTCGATATCTATGACGTTGCGGGTGCAGGCAACTTGATGCTTCTTCCTTTCGTAGGTGATACGCAAGAAGGCGCTTATACGTTTAATATTGCTGTTAGCCAATACACGGGTATGTATAGCTTTACGGCAACGTTCACCGCACCTAGCGGTATGACCGACCTCAACCTCTATATCAACAGTCAATCGGATATCGAAGTATATCTTGCTAACTTCAATATTAGCGGTAAAGTACCTGGTGCAGTGAAAGACGTTACGACGGAAGGTACGAAAGTATGGCATCAATTGAACAACTTTGGCAAGGGTACGCAAGCTGAAACGCCTGAGGGTGCAAAAGGTCAAGAAGGTTTCGCTGACGACTACGCTTTGAAAGTTGTAGGTACGGGCGGCGAAATGGTTGCTGAATTGTTCCAAATTGGTACGCTTGTTCCTGCTGGACACGAATATAAATCCATTAAGATGACGTTTAAGTATTACGTTGAAGAGGGTTTCTCTGGTGAAGGCTTATATGTTAAAGTGGATAGCAACTTCCAACAAATCGACGCAACGGCTGGCTATCATACGGCAACCGTCGAATTAAATACGGCGGCAGACTTCGTATGTATCTATACTTCGACGGGTACGGCAGGTAATATTTACCTCGGTAGCGTAGACTACGTTCTAAGTCGGGGGCCAAGCGGTCTTAG
>JAZRSE010000046.1:0-3675 GCA_045651305.1 Candidatus Scatosoma sp.
TCCATACCAAGCGCTACGCCAGCTTGGGGCAGGAGGGTAATGCCAAGGTATTTTACGATATTGTCGTCGCATTTAGCGAGCTTGGAAGAAAGCAACGCGCCGCCGTATTTACCTGCCGAACGGCTGATAATGTACGCTACGCCGATAAGTACGATGAAGAGGTTGGTGAATACGGACAAATCCAATTCCGCGCCGCTCGTTACGAAGAAGATAATGAAAAGGGGCGCAGTCCAACGGTCAACCCTGTCCATAAGTTCTTCGGAAAAATCACAAATGTTACAGAAGATTGTACCCAACATCATACAGGTAAGCAAGGAAGAGAAACCGATATGTACGTGGCCGATTTCAAATTTGAGTTTGGAAAGGGCAATCGTTAAAAATACGAAACCAACGGATACGGCAAGTCGTTTGGAGCGGGAGTGGAAGAAACGTTCGCAAAAGCTGAACAAATATCCCGTAAGTGCGCCAAGCGCAAGCGAACCGACGATTTCAATGATAGGGTTGACAACGATAGAGATTACGTCTACCGAGCCGGAGTACACACCGCGCGCCACGCCGAAAGAAACGGCGAAGAGGATAAGCCCCACGGCGTCGTCAAGCGCAACGACGGGCAACAATATGTCGGTGACAGGGCCTTTGGCTTTATACTGCTTTACAACCATCAGCGTTGCCGCAGGTGCGGTTGCGGACGCGATAGCGCCGAGGATAATCGCCGCCTCCAAAGGCAAAACGTCGGGCATAAGGAAGTGCATAACGATTAAAACGCCGTCCACCAAAAGAGTGGTTATCACCGCTTGAAAAATGCCGACGATGGTCGCTTGCTTACCAATTTTTTTCAGTTGGGAGATACGGAACTCGTTGCCGATGGAAAAAGCGATAAAGCCAAGCGCAACGTCGCTCAATATCGCAAACGCCGCCAAAAACTCGCTGGTAAATCCGCCGTTGCCGTTGGGGATAGCGGTAAAGCCCAAGCCGTTGATACCGATTTTCGAGCCGAGCAAACCAAGCGCGTACGGGCCGACGAGCACGCCTGCGATAAGGTATGCCGTAACGGCAGGCAATTGCAATCTTTTTGCGATACGGGATAAGAGCAAACCCGTCAACATCGTTATAGACAATAACAATAAAATAGAGGCTGTTTCGCTCATAGAAACGTTCATAAAAACACCTTCTTAAATAATTTCGAAAACATTATACTACTTTCCAAAGTGAAAGGCAAACGAAAAAAAGGGGCAAATGGAAAGTTTTATTAAAACTTTTACACGCACGCAAAGAAAAAGCGGACGGGGATAAACCCGTCCGCATAACGTTAATTCTTATTCGTTTTCCGCCTCGTCGTCGAACTTGTTTTCAAGGAAACGCTTGACGTCGTAGCCCTGTCTATAAATGAGGTAGGTGTTAATCTTCGGCGCGGTAAAATCTTTCAACTTCACCTCTTCCAAGCTCCCGTCCTCCAACTTATCTTTCACAAGCTTGTAGGGCAAAAAGGAGTACCCAAGTCCCTTTTCAAGGTAGGGTATCAATTTGGAAGTGTTGTCTACGTCCAAACGGAATACGTGGTTTTTAGGGAAGAGGGAACGGATAAATACGCCTGCGTCCGAAAGGGTTAAATCGCACATAAGATAGGGCATTTTGGAAAGCTGCGCTTTCGTAACGCCGCTGGGGTATTCGTTTTTTCCTTTGGCGCAAACGAGCGCAACGCGGTCTTCGTCGAACACGTCGCAGTTGTATCCCGCTCTTTTTAAGGGCACGGCGGAGAATACCATATCAAGCATATGGTCTTGCAACTGCTGAATTAAATCGAGCGAGTGCCCAAGCATTACTTTGATAGAGGTGACGCTGTTGTCTTTCAAGCACTCGTCCACAAGCGGTTTTACGTAAACCTCGTAGGTGGCGTTGATAGCGCCGATGCTAAATTTACGGCTGTGGGAGGAAAGCGCGTTCATTTCCTCAATGGACGTATCTTGCAATTCAAGGATACGCTCTGCATAACGTAAAAAGATTTCGCCTGCCTCGGTAAGCGTCACCGTTTTCGCACCACGGGAGAAGAGCTTTTTGCCAATCTCTTTTTCAAGTTCCCCAATACGATTGGTAACCGTCGATTGCGCGATGCGTAATTTTTCCGCCGCGAGGGTGAAATTTTTTACTTTCGATAAAAATATAAATGTTTTGAGTTCTTCGGTATTCATAGAAAAAATTGATTATCCTTATCATATTTATCAATTAAATCAATTATAACAATGCAAAAAGGAAAATGCAAGTGAATTTCACAAAAAAGTGAAAATATTTTTTATAAGGGGTATTTTTAGGCGAGTTGCCTTTGGTTGATTGACAAAAAAGAGGAAATTCGTTATACTATTGTGCAATAGGAGTTATTTATGGAAACTACGATTACGCAAGCGGTGCAACAAATCCGCGAACAGTTAAAAAACGGCAATGCCTATGGGGAAAAAGTGACGCTTGTTGCGGCGACGAAAACGCAAAGCGTGGAGGCGATTAACGAGGCGATTAAAGCAGGCGTTGACGCCGTTGCGGAAAATAAACCGCAGGAATTTCGTGATAAAAACGAGTTTTTAGACCCCTGTCCAAGACATTTTATCGGCCATTTGCAAACGAATAAAGTGAAATATCTCGTGGGCAAGGTGGAGCTTTTCCACTCGTGCGATAGAGAGGATTTGGCAAACGAAATTGCTCGTTTGTCCTTAAAAAACGGCATCGTTTCCAATATCTTAATTCAAATCAACATCGGTGACGAGGAAACGAAAGGCGGTTACGCCTACGAGGAAGGAAAGGAAACGTTTTTGCGTTTATCGAAAAAAGAGGGGCTTTGCGTAAAAGGGTTTATGGCGATGCTCCCTGATAGCGACGACGAAAATCTACTTCGCTCGCTCGTTAAAAAAATGCGCGCCCTTTTCGATTGGGGAAAAACGCAATTGAGCGACGTGGAATTTCTTTCCGTGGGTATGAGCGGCGATTATAAGCTTTGCGTAGAAGAGGGTAGCAACGTCGTGCGTATCGGCTCTACCATTTTCGGCGCGAGAAATTATAATAACGTATAAGAGGTGAATATGGAAACGAGAAACAACGCCTACGCCTTGGTGACGGGCGCAACGGGCGGCTTGGGAAAAGCGTTCGTGTTTGCGCTTGTGAAAAAGGGCTACAACCTTATTTTGACGGGGCGCAGCGAAGAAAAACTGCTTGCTTTGCAAGAGGAAATTTTACGCGATTATAACGTACAGGTGCACGCTATCGCGGCGGATTTGTCTAGCGAAGATAGCAGGGCTTTGCTTATGCAAGAAATTCGCGTAAAAGAATTGCCTATCGGTATGCTCGTCAATGCGGCGGGCGCGGACGTGCAAAAGGCGTTTTCCGCTTACACGCAAGAAAAACTTATCTTTCAAACGCGCGTAAACTTTGAGGCGGCGGTTGCCCTTTGCCGTTTTGCAATAGAAAATAAAGCGGATAAGCTTGAAATTATCAATATATCCAGCGTTTCGGGTATTTACCCTATGCCGTATTTTGCTATTTATAGCGCAACGAAAGGCGCACTTACTTCCTTCTCCGTTTCCTTGCGAGAAGAGATGAAAGGGCAAAACGTGTCCGTCACGGCAATTTTGCCGGGGGCTATGCCTACGCGCGACGATATAAAAGAACAAATCAAAGGGCAAGGTCTTT
>JAZRSE010000047.1:0-5533 GCA_045651305.1 Candidatus Scatosoma sp.
TAAGCACGGCAAAATTTCCGCTATTTTCGCTAAAAAAGGAGAGGAATATTTCCGCGACTTGGAAAGGGAAACGGTGGAAGAGCTTTGCAAAACGGCTCACTCTATCCTATCGCTTGGCGGCGGCGTGGTGTTAAAAAAGGAAAACGCCAATACGCTAAAAAAAGCGGGAAAAATCGTGTACCTGCGCGCAAAAAAAGAAACGCTTGTGCAGCGTTTGCGTTTTGATACGACCCGTCCGCTTTTGCAAGGCGAGGATATAGAAACACGCATTGATACTTTAATGGAAACACGCGCAAAAATCTACGAAGAGGTTGCCGATTATAAGGTAGACGTGGACGGCAAAAGCGTAGAGGAAATCGCAAGAGAAATCAAAGCGGTTGCGGATATAAAATAAAAGGAAAAAATAATGAAAACGATTTTAATTACGGGCGGTGTACGCGGTATCGGTTTGGCAATAGCCAAGGCGTACTTAAATAAGGGTTGTAGAGTTTGCGTAACCTATTCCAAGGACGAAGAAAATGCAAAGCTTGCCAAGGCGCAAGGCATAGAAACGTATCTTGTGGACGTGGCAAGCGAAGAGGCGGTTGTATCTTTGATACAAACGATTGGGAAGATAGACGTGCTCGTCAACAACGCAGGCATTGCGCTTTTGAAACAACTCCAAGACGTTTCGTATGCGGAATATAAACGGGTATTCGACGTGAATATGGGCGGTACGTTCCTGTGTAGCCGTGAAGTTGCAAAGGGTATGATAGCGCAAAAAAGCGGCTTGATTATCAATATCTCCTCCGTTTGGGGGGAAGTGGGCGGCAGCTGCGAAAGCGTGTATTCGGCGTCCAAATCGGCAATGCTCGGCTTTACGAAAGCGCTCGCCAAAGAACTCGGCTATTCGGGTATCCGCGTAAACGCTATCTCCCCGGGGGTAATAGATACGCAAATGAACGCGCACTTTACGGCGGAGGATATTTCCGCGATGAAAGAGGAAATCCCGATGGGGCGTATCGGTGTGTGTGAAGACGTTGTAAAATCCGTGCTCTTTTTAGACGAAAACGAGTACGTTACAGGCGTGGATATTCCCGTCAACGGCGGTTTTTCTATTGTTTAATGTTGCGCGCTAAACACTTTTCCAAAATTTGTTGAATAAACTCGTTCGCAATCCCTGCCGTAGGGGATTGCGATTTTTTTTCTTCCTTTGTACAAGGCTCTTCTTTTTTCTCTTCCTTTTTCTCTTCCTTTCGCTCTTGCGTTCCGCATTGTCCCGTGCCAAACGTTTGCGCGAAGTTGGATAACTCGTTTAAGAAAGACAAGATGTGTTGAGAATTATTCAGTTTGTACATAATCGGTTTTACGCTCTCGTTGAAATCGGGGTTTTGCGAAAGAAAATATAACAAGATTAAGATACAAATTTCCATATCGTAGTATATGCGTTTCTCACGAAAAATTGATAAAGGGAATAGGATATAAGAGTAATAAGCGGAGGTGGAATATTGAAAAGCTTTAGAGATTATACCAAAAACGAGGGTGTTGTGAACACGGAAGAGAGCGCAAGCGTAGAAGAACTTGGCAAGAAATTGGCGGATAAATACAACGGAAAAAGCAACGCGGATATGTGGCGAGGAATCCTTGCCGAGGCGGAAAAAAGAAGACGCGCAGGCACGCTTTCCAATGAAGAAATAGACAATTTTTATCAAACGTTTTCGCCTATGCTCGACGCCTCGCAACGCAACCGCCTGCGCGCGATTATAGAGAAATTGAAAAAGATTTAACGCTTATCAATCCGTTCAAGAGCGTGTAAAAGAGCGTCGATTTCCCGTTCGTTATTATAATGTGAAAAGGAAACGCGCACAAGTCCGCCGTCCAACGTCCCAAGCGCCTCGTGCATTAGCGGCGCGCAATGCAAACCGCCTCGCACGGCAATATCGTAAGAGGTGGAAAGGACGTCGGCAATCATTTCCGCTTGCAAGGCGGGGTGATTAAAAGCGACGATACCGCAAGGGTTGGGCAGGGAATACGTTTGATAGGCGGAAAGCGCTCGTAACCCCGATAAGAAATATTTGCTCAAAGCTTGTAAGCGTTCTTGAATTTCATTTAGATAAGCGTTTGTATAGCGCACGCCCTCCAATAACGATAGCACGGCAGGGAAAGATAAAGTGCCTGCCTCCAAGCTATCGGGGTAAAAATCGGGCATATCCAAGGAGATACTCATAGACCCCGTTCCGCCGTAAAGCAAGGGGGCAGGGTCGACGCGAGTGGAAAAAAGTAGCGCGCCGCTCCCTTGCAACGCGTGTAACCCTTTATGCCCTGCGAGGGTAAGTAAGTCTATGCCCGTTTCCTGCATACGGATAGGGAAATGCCCTGCGCCTTGCGCTCCGTCGCAAAGCAAAAGTACGCGCGGAGGTAAAACCGCTTTCACGGCGGTTAGATTGGGGAGTAACCCGTTGACGTTGGAGGCGGTGGAAAGGGCGAGTAATTTCGTGTTTGGTTTGATAAGCGAACGCAAATCTTCCAAGCTAATTGCCCGTTTGTCCTTGGTGAGAGGGCAAATGTCGTAGGTGATAATTCCCTCCTTTTTCAATTTCTCCAAGGGGCGTAAAACGGAGTTGTGTTCTAAACAGCTTGCAATGACGTGGTCGCCCTTTTTCAGTACGCCAAAGAGCGCGATATTGATTGCCTCGGTGCAGTTTTTTGTAAAAATCACCCGTTCGTAACCGTAGCCGTGGAAAGTGGCGGATAACTCGTGTCTGCAATCTTGTACGAGTTTTGCGCAAGAGAGGGAGAGCTTGTGTCCGCTCCGTCCAGGGTTAGCGCAAACCTTTATGGCGGCGGCAACGGCGGAAAGCACGCTGTCGGGTTTTCTTCCGCCCGTGGCGGCGTTGTCAAAATAAATCATATACGCACCTCTTTTTTAACGATATTCATAGAATATAGTATTCCGCAAAAAAGGAGTGTATGACTTATGATGCTGTTGGCGGTGTTCCGTTCGCGGGCGCAGAGCCTCGATTACGGACAACGATTGAAAAATTACGGAGTATCGGCGACGACGATGCCCACGCCCAAAGAGGCGAAAATTGGTTGTGGCTTGTGCGTTAAATTCGACGCGCGTTATTATGCGAAAGCGCAAGCGGTGTTGAAAATGGTGGGGTATTCCACGTTTAACGGATTTTATAGGATTGATTTTGTCAACGGGAAAATGACGGTGTTTCCCTATCGGTAAAAGGATATAGCCGTACTTTTTTTGAAAATATGATTGCAAAAAAGGGGAAAACGTGTTATAATACGGCTATGAAAATAGCAGAAAAGAAAGAGGCGCTTGCCTTATTGGAAAAACTGTATATCGGCGCAAAGCCTGCGCTTAAATATTCCTCCCCGTACGAACTGTTGGTGGCGGTGGTGCTTTCCGCACAATGCACGGACGAGAGGGTGAATAAGGTGACGGCGGAACTTTTCAAAGAGTATAATACTCCCTCGAAAATGATAACGCTTTCTCAAACGGAACTTGAAAGATATATCTTCTCTTGCGGCTTTTACCGTATGAAAGCGGAGCATATCTTGTCGGCGTCAAGGGATATTTTGGAAAAATACCAAGGCGAAGTGCCTTGCACCATTGAAGAACTCACTTCGCTTGCAGGCGTTGGCAAAAAGACGGCGAACGTCGTATATTCGGTGGCGTTTGGCGGCGCGGCGATAGCGGTGGATACGCACGTTTTCCGCGTGAGCAATCGTTTGGGGTTAGCCAAGGGCAATACGCCGCAAAAGGTAGAGGCGCTCTTGCAAAAGGCGATACCCAAAGAAGATTGGTCAAGCGCGCACCATTGGCTCATTTGGCACGGGAGAAAGGTTTGCCACTCTCGAAAACCCAATTGTGAAAACTGTACCCTTGCGCACGTTTGCGATTATGCAAAAAAAGGCAAAAAAGAATAAGACGATAAGTATAATTCCTTCCCAATTTACGCAAAATTTGTGTAACGAGGGGAGGTTTTTTTATGGAAGAAAAAGAAAACGCAAACGCAATGGAAGAAGAGATAAAATCGTTGAAAAGCTTGCTTTCCATTATCAATATCGCGGAGAAGAAAGCGCGGATATATTCCCGTCTTTTAACGGACGTTTCCCTTGCAAAGGGTATGGAAAAATTGGCTTGCCGCCACGAGGAACAAAAAGCGGCTTTGCAATCGCTTTTAGGGGAAAAGAAAAAGAAAGCGAAAGGGAGTGGGGAGGAAGAAAAATGAAACTTGAAAAAAGAGAAATCACCTTAAACGAAAAGGATAGCTTGACGGACGCTTTTATGATGCAAAAGGCGCTGTTAAACGGGTACGTTTGCGCTATGGAAAAAGCGACGAGGACGGAAACGAAAAAGACGCTCTTGCAACTGTTGCAAAACGCAGGCGAGGATTATTTCTATATCGGGGATTTGTTGACGTCGCTTGAAAACGATTAAAAAGCGGCAGGTAAAGAAGGCGCAAGTCTTCTTTTTTTTGGTGAAAGTTCTTGACAAGCATTGTAAAGGGGGTGTATAATGTAATAAATAACAAAAAGGAAGTGTTTTTTATGGCAAAGAAACGTATTAAAAACTTTTTTGGCGAATTTAAGACGTTCATCACTCGTGGCAACGTTTTGGATATGGCTGTCGGCGTTATCGTGGGCGGTGCGTTTACCGGTATTGTAAACGGATTGAGCAATTATATTTTGAAACCGATTATCAATTGGATTCTTGCGTTGGTGTTGGGTTCGGAAGGATTGAGCGGTGCAATTACGATGTTGTCGCCCGGCTACGTAGAAACGGTGAACGCGGCAGGGGAAACGGTGAAAACGCTTGACTTGGCGTCCTCCATTTATATTGATTGGGGCGCGTTTATTAGCGCAATTATCAATTTCTTGTTGATTGCTTTCGTGCTCTTTATGATAGTGCGTACGATAAACAAAATTTCCAGAGCAAAAGAAGAGGCTTTTGGCGAAACGAAAAAGCAAAGAATTAAAGAAATCAACAAAATCCGTAAAGAGAATAAAGTTTCTTGGAAAGAGGCGGAAGAACTCCACGCGCAAGAAGTTGCCAACAAGAAAGCGGCGGAAGAGGCTGCTGCGGCGGCTGCTGCGGCAAAAGCGGCGGAAGAGGCGCGCCTTGCGGAAGAAAAAGCAATGGCAAACACCCGTCTTTTGGAAGAAATTCGCGATTTGTTGAAACAGAAATAAGGGAAAATAGACGAAATTGTTTGACTTTATCCTTTGAAAAGGATATAATAATAAAAACGACATAAAGGCAATGAAAAAGCAGGCGTCTTTCAACGCGTTTTCAAAAGAGACCATATCCGTAGGCTGAAAGATATGGGGAAACGGAAAAACGGCCATTTCACTTTGGAGCTGTTCTTTTGAGCCCGTCTTACGGGGGTAGGAAGAAACGCAAAAACACGGCGTAACGGTGTAGAATAAGGTACGGGGTTTTCCGTACGAACGCAGGTGGTACAGCGGATAGTATTCGCCCTGCACGCTATTTTAAGCGTGCAGGGAAGTCGGGGGCCAAGCGGTCTTAGGAAGACAA
>JAZRSE010000048.1:0-10895 GCA_045651305.1 Candidatus Scatosoma sp.
TCTTCCTAAGACCGCTTGGCCTCCGACTTTCGCAATCGTGGTCGTTATCGCTATCTTTGCAATCGCTCAACTTCGTGCCACAGGTATCGCACTTGTGGTTGTTGTCGCTGTCTTTGCAATCACTTAACTTCGTGCCACAGGTGTCGCAATCGTGGTCGTTATCGCTATCCTTGCAATCGCTCAATTTATCACCGCAATCGTCGCAAGTATGGTTGTTATCCGTGTCACCACACTCGTGCGTGCAACCGATAACCTCCAACGTAACCGTGTACGCCGTCAAAACGCCGCTCGTCGCCTTGGCGGAGTTACGTCCGCTTAATACGTAGTTAATCGTCGTCGTACCCACCTTTTTAAGGGTGATATTGCCCTCTTCGTCAATCGTTGCAACGTCGGTGTTGCTAGACGTAGGCGTGCCATATACCTTATGCGTAACGCCGTCTTTTGCCGTCAAGTTAAGGAGAGCGTTTGCCGTCAAGCTATCGGCCTTATTCACTTTCACAACGCCGCCGTTCGCCCCTGCCGTGCCTTGAACGGGCGCAAGCGAGAAGTTCGAACCTGCGTAGTATCTATCGCTCGATACCGAGTAGTAATAGGTTTGTATGCTCGTACCCTTAATCTTGTAGAGCGCAATCAACGTTTCTTTATCGTCGAACGTGCCTTGCGCGTCCAACTTCATTTGAATAATAGGGTTGCCTGCGTCGCCGTACGCAACCGTCGTCGTTACACCGTAGCTAACCGTATGCCCGCAAAGCACCATAAAGATATTGGGGCATTTGCTAATGAGCGTATCCCAAAGCGCTTGCGAACTAATCGCGCCGTCGTGTTGCAAGTTGATATAACCGTCGTTGTTATACGAGCCGTCGCCGTTTAAGTAGGAGTGCGTGGAAACGATAACCTTATAATCGGGGTTCGCCTCAATCAACGCTTTCGCTTGCGCCACCGTATCCGCCCTCACACCGTATTCAAGCGATACGATTAAGTATTTGTCCTCGCCGTTTTCAAACTTATGCCAAGAGTTTTCCATCTTGCCTGCATCGAACACGCCAAAGTTTTCGTTTCCAAGCCACGTTGCGTAGTTGGAATACGGGAAATACTTCGCAAAGCTCGTTGCCGTACGGTCCATATCTATTTTGTCAAACAAATTCCAATACCCTTCGTAGTCGTGGTTGCCCATCGTCAATACGTAGGGAAGGTTTGCGTCTTGTAAATATTGGTGCGCGGTTTGCGCCGTTTTCCATTGGTTTTCGTCCAAAGCGTAGTCTACCGTGTCGCCTACGTTTACCGCATACTTGATATTGTAAGCCGCTTTATTGTTCGCAATCCATTGATACATCTCCTTATAAAGGGACGCGTCTTTCGTGAACATTTGCGGGTCGCCAATACCAACGAGCGTGAACGAGCCGTCCGTGAAATCGAGAGGATAGCTTACGTCCGTCGCCCAATGTTTTGCCTCCTCATCGTCCGTGCTTGCCGTGTAATCGCTTGCAACGTCGTCCACCTTTACACTAATAGAATTGCTTGCATTGGTGAAGGGAGCCGTACCAATCAAGTGCGATATTACAAACGCACCCTCGCCACGCAGCCCCGTGTTCGTAGAAGAATAAGAGAACGTGCTTTCCGTTGTCCCTGCGTCTATTGCGTCGTACGAAATGGTAACGCTCGTACCCGATTCCATATCGGTAGAAGAAAATTTAACCGACGTTTTTTGGTTGTAGATATACCAATAATCGTAGCCGTTGAAATCACTTTTCCAAAGGTTGCCTTTATAGCTTATCGTGCCGTTATTACACTCGTACACCGCAGGTGCCGCCAAGGTATTTACCAAAAGCGCAATCCAGTTACCGCTTGCGCTTGCCACCGTCATACCAGAACCGCTCGTTCCGTTAAAGGGCAGCTCGGCCTCCGACGCATACGCCCAATTAACCGCGTCCGTGTCCTCGTTCCACTTAAAGAAATAGGCGGTTACGCCCCAAAGATTGCCCCCTTCCGCAAAATCCGTTACGATTTCGAAAGAAGAGTTCCCACCCACTTCTACCGATTTTGCCGTGAACAAAGGTGCGCTCGGTGCTAAACCGTTCGTGCCTGCGCTAACGTTTGTCAATACCTGCCATTTGTTTGCGTCCGTGCCAAATTCGACAGGCGTCGTTTCGTCTTCGCCGCTTAAATTCAACAACTCTACGTTATCCACATACAACGAGCCGGATACGCCGTATAAGTAGAACGCAATTCTAAAATCACCCGTTTCTTCGGGCGTGAATTCAAACGTAAACGTCTTCCAACCCGTTATCTCCGCCGCCTTATCGTTGGTAATGCCTTCGTAGCCGTCTTTTTTAACCGTTTGTTTTGCAGGGGTTAACGCGGCAAACCATACGCCTTCGCCTCCCGCACCGCTTGAACCGCCAATATTCTCAATTTTAATATCCGCCGACAATTTATACGTCTTACCTGCGGTAAGGCTTACAAGTTGCGCCACGTATTGGCTCGTTTCCGTGTCGTTTGTCATTTTCAACGCGCCGTTTTCAATAGCGCGCGTGCCGTTAGCCGTCCAACCTGCGTTCCAATGAGTAGCCCAATTCCCCGAAGAAAAATCCCCGTCGACAAGCATATTGGTTTCTACGGTTTCATTTCCTCCGCCTTGCGAAACGGTGCCGTCCACTTCTACGGTAAAGAAACTCGTAGGCGCGCCCGTACCCGCCGCGTAACCTGCGTTACCCGACGTAAACTCTGCACCTGCTACAATCTTTTCTATACGGATTGCGCCGTCCCCTTTCAATTTCGCGTTGGTGGAATTTTGCACGCCACCCGTCGACGTCATACCAACTTGCGTTTTTATACCGTTATCGGGCGAATAATAACTCCATTGATAGCTTACGCCGCTTGCAGTATCCTCTATCGAATAGCCAATTTGTGTTTCTTGATTAAAGAAACTTTGGTAATCGGCAGTACCAAAACCGTTCGCCCATAAATCGCAAATTGACGAAATTACGCCGTTTTTACATTCTAAAACCATAGGCGCTTTGGCGTAGCTCATTATCACCGCAATCCAATCGCCTTTTACGCCCGTTGCAACGATTTTTTCCGAATTGTTATTATGCGTCGAGAACTCGTTAGTAGCCCCTTGCGTAGGCGAAGATACCTGCCAATCCCAAGAAACTGCGTCCGTGCCCTCGTTCCATTTGAGGTAGTACGCCATAACGCCGTAACTACCGCCCGACAAATCGGAAGTGATAACGCCGCTGGAATTTGCCGTATAGTTTACGGACGTAGCCGACATTATCGACTTATTCGTTGCCAATACGTTAGGAACCAAGCCATAAGTAGAATCCGCCGTCATACCAACAACCGACTGCCATTTACTTGCGTCTTTGCTAATATCAACCGATTCCGCCTTTGCTTTAACGCCTGCAATGCCAACGGTTGCTACGGACACCGACGCCAATGCCAACGTTGACAATGCGCCTATCCATATCTTCTTGCGTTTCCCTTTCATATTTATCGCTCCTTTACGCGCGTACGCGCGTCAATTATAATTGCTCAACTTTATCTTATCATTTTTGCCCACCGTCCACAATAGCACAAAACAATATATTTTTAACAATTTTTAACTTTCACCTGCTTTTTTACAACAAATAACGCGACAGTTTTACCTGTCGCGTTACGTTATTTATTATGCAATTATTCTTCGTCCTTTTTGCGTTTCAAAAGTGCAACCGCGCCAAGCGCAACGCCTACCAAAGCAACGCTGCCGCCAAGAGCGGATTTACAGCCCTTTTCTTCGCCCTCGCCGTTAAATGCCGCAAGTTGCGATTCTCTATCGCACAAGTAGCTATACTTTTGGCAGAACGCCTTTTCCTCCGACGTCAACGCTTGATATGCCGCTTTCGCCTTTTCTATTTGCGCTTTACGAACGTCGTAATTGTCGCTTGTAATCGCCGACATAGGAATTGCAAAAATCAATTCGTCCACAGCCTCCGCTTTTTCAAGCGTCGTCTTAAACGTATCCAACGCCACTTTCAATGCGTCCAATTTTGCCTCGCCGCCGATAATGCTCTTTTGTTCCGCTTGCGTCAACGAATAGAACGCCTCTTTCGCCTCCAAGTATTTTGCATACGTTCTCGTATAAGACGCCTTCTTCTTGTACAGCACTTCCCCCTCTACACCCGTGGGCAATGCGTTAATCATTTCCGTCACTTCTTCCACGGTAAAGCTCGGCTCATTAGGTTGCTCGGGCAATTCTGGCTCTTCCGGTTGAATAGGCTCGTCGGGTTGTTCGGGCGTTTCGGGTTCTTCGGGTTCGTCCGTAGGCTCGTCGGTGGGCTCGGCATACGTTACCCCTTCCGACCAATCGCTATCGAGCGCCGTTTCGTTGTCGCCAACCGCTTTCACGTACACCGTTTGGCCGTCCGTCAAACCAACGGAAAGCTCCGTAGTGCTATTCACTTCGCCGTTTTCGCCAATCTTATATTGATAGGATACCGCGCCGTTTACGCTCTCCCAAACCGCCAATGCGCCGTTCAACGTCACCGTGGGTGCGCTCAATTTAGACGCCGTATAAGAAACTGCCGTCGACCAAACGCTGTCTTGCGCGCTTTCGTTATCGCCAACCGCTTTTACCTGCAACGTATCGCCGTGTTTCAACGCCACGGAATTTGCACCCGTCGTCTTTAATTCGCCGCCGTTGATTTGGTATGCGTATTCTACCGCGCCGTCGATTTCCGTCCACGTCGCCACGTTGCCCGTAAGGGTTACTTGGGGCGCTGCAAGCTTGGGCGCAACGTAGGTTATAATCGCCCAATCGCTATCCAAAGACGTCTTGCCGTTGCCCATCGCTTTCACGTAAAGAACTTGGTTATGCGCAAGCACGATAGACGTGCCGTTAAGCGTATTTTCTTCGCCTGCTACGCCAATCTTATATGTATATGCGCTCGCCCCGACAACTTCGTTCCAGCTTGCTATACTGCCGTTTAAGGTGATTACGGGAGCGGATAATGCAGGCGCTTGATAGGTTACTTTTGCCGACCAATCGCTATCCGCGCTATAAATACCGTCGCCCACCGCCTTAACGGTAATGGATTGACCGTGCGTCATATCTACCACCGTCTTGGACGTTTCCTTTTCCTCGCCGTTATCTATCTTGTACAAATATTTTTGTGCGCCGACAACCGCATCCCAACGCGCGCCGTTTGCGTCTACCGTTACAACTGGTTTCGCCAACGCGTCCGCCTCGAACGTCACCTCATCCGACCAATCGCTATCCTTCGTCGTCGTGCCGTTGCCCACCGCTTTTACTCTCACCGTGTCGCCGTGTTTTGCCACGTACGAACAAACGTTGATTACCTCTTGTTCTACGCCGTTTACTTCGCAAACGTAGCCGATTGCGCCGTCAACAGGTTCCCATTGTAAAATATTGCCGTTAAATTCCGCATAAGGCGATTCCAAAGCTTTTGCCTTGTACGTAATCACGCTCGAAAAACCGCTATCCGTTCTTCTAACGCCGTCGCCAACCGCTTTTACTTGCAACGTATCGCCGTCTTTGAGCAATACGTAGTTATCGCCGATAAGCTCTTGTTCCACGCCGTTAATCTTGCAAATATAGCCCGCCACGAAATCTTGTTTCGCCCAGCTTGCCTCGTTTCCCGACAAAATCACCGTCGGCGTTTCCAAAGCAGGCGCAGCGTACGCTAACGTCGCCCAATCGCCGTTGGAATAAGCTTTTTGGTCGCCGATGGCGCGCACGTACACCGTTGCCGTACCCGTCGCTTTAACGTACGGCTCGTTCGTTTCTTTCACCGCGCCGTTTTCGCCAAACTTATACTCGTATTTCACCGCGCCGCTCAACGCCGTCCAATCCACCGTACCCTCGTCGTAGTTTGCTTGGAGGGTGAGCTTGTCAAGTTTGGGTGCGGAATAGGAAACCGCCGTAGAATAATTACTGTCCAAGCCCGTTTCGTTATCGCCTACCGCCATAACGCTAATGGATTGCCCGTGCGTAAGTTCCACGAACGTTTCCGTCGTTTCTACTTCCGCGCCGCCGTTGATTTTATATTTATAGCCTGCCGCGCCGCTAACTGCGTTCCAAGTAGCTACGTTGCCCTCTAACGTTACCGTAGGCGTAGCAAGTTTACCTGCCGTAAACGATACGCCCGTAGACCAATCGCCGTCCGCATAATTGATAGCGTCGCCCACCGCTTTGATATAAATCGTTTGACCGCTTGTCATTTGCACGAAGTTACCTGTAACAGGCAATTCTTCGCCGTCTTTTCCCACCTTGTACGCATAGCCGCTTGCGTTATCCACACTCGTCCACGTTACCACGCCCGTTTCGTTGACCGATACGATAGGCGTGCCGAGTTTTTCCGCCTCTTTCAACTCGAAAATCGTGTTGATTTTGCTTGTGCCATTGGTAAACGTAGCGTTACCAAACGCTCTCGTAATCGCAATCGCGCCTGCGCCTTTCAAATTGGGGTTGTTGGTGGTGTACGTGCCGTCCGGCGTGTTCAAGCCCGTTTCGCTCAAACCTACGCCAACGCCGTCGTAGCTCGCCTTAAAGGTGATGCCGTTTGCCGTGTCGGCAACGGAAATTTTTACTTTCGTCGTTTGGTTGAAGAAATAACCGTAGTCGGTAATACCAAAGCCCGACGCCCAAATACGGTTGTCTTCATAGCCCACCATTTGCCCGTTTTTACACTCTACGACAAGCGGTGCGCTCATCGTGCTGACAACGAGAGCCACCCAATCGCCCGATGCGCTAGTAGCCGTCAAACCGTTTGCCGCCGCCGAGCCTACGCCCTCCAAGGGATATTGAGGATTTGCGCCCCAAGCCCACGCAACGGAGTCCGTTCCCTCGTTCCATTTGAGGTAATAAATCATTACCCCCCAATATCCGTCGCCTTCTGCAAAGCTCGTCGTGATTTCCGCCGTCGTCGTCGACGCCGTGATATTGTTCGTCACCGCCTTAAACGTGTAATCCGTGCCGCTAACCGCCGCAGGAATCAAGCCCTTGCTTGCGTTTACGTTAAGCGCGTGCAAGGTTTGCCATTTCGTTCTATCGCCTGCCCAATCGTTTTCGTCAAGCGGTTCGCTCGGTTCTTCCTCTTCGTCCGCGCCTGCCGTGTATTCACTTGCCACGTCGTCCACTTTCACGCTAATCGTGCTATCGCCCGAGGCAAACGTCGCACCGCCCCACATCCTCGTTACGGCAAAAGAGCCCTCGCCGCGCAGTTTCGTGTTGGAAGATACGTATTTCCCCGTACCGGGCACGATACCCGTATATCCGTTTACGCCGCCGTCCAAATTATCGTAGCCAACGTCCACGGAAATACCCGTTGCCGTGTCCGTTATATCTATTTTTACCGCAGATTGTTGACTGAACAACTGCCAATAATCGTTTCCGTTAAAGTCGTTTTGCCAAAGTTCCGCCGTCGTCGTGCTAAGCACGCCGTTGTTACACTCGATAACGAACGGAACGGAGAAAGTACTTACAACCACCGCGCCCCAATCGCCCATAGGGTTCGTTGCCTTAATACCGCTAATGGGCACGGGATTTGCAGGGTCTGCATAACTGTATTCAACGGCGTAATCCCAAGCGCCCGTCGTATCCCACGAGAACAAAACGGAGTCCGTGCCTTCGTTCCACTTGAAATAGTAAATCATTACGCCCCAAATATTCGGCGTTTCGGAGAAATCGGTTATAATTTCCGCAGAAGAATTACCGCCCACTTCTTTCGTGACTGCCTTAAACGAATAATCGTCCGCCGCAGCTTGGGAGGGAACTAACCCTCTCGACGAATCAACGGTAACCTGATGAAGATTCAGCCACTTGCTTGCGTCCGTGCCGTATTCAACCGCCGCCGCGTCCGCTTTTACCGCGTCGCCCACACCAACGGTTGCAATGGAAACTGCCGCCAAAGCCATAGCCGATAACGTACCTATAACTACGTTTCTCCGTTTCATTTTCATTGTGATACCTCGCTTTGCGCGTGCGTATATACACTATTATATAATACGCGCGCATTATACTACTTATATGATACCCCTCGTTTGCCTTTTTGACAATGCCTGAAAATGAGCAATTATTTAACTATTTTTAACTTTTTTGTTGATTTCGACGTATTTTTCACTATTTTTAATTGAAAAAACCGAAAAAAGCGCAAAAAATAAAAACCGCCGTTGGCGGTTTTTATCTTTTTATTTGCATTATTCTTCCGTTGCGCCTTCCGTTACTTTTTTACCGTAGAAGAACGCCGATACGATACCAGGGCCGCAGGTTGCGCCGATAATCGGGCCCATCCAAGTAATGGTGATTTTCCCTTCCAATGCAGGCACGCGCGCAACGATTTCTTGTCTTAAAATTTCCGCGTCGTCGGGGCTTACTGCGTGGGTGATACAAACGTTTTGATAAGGCACGTCTTCGTAGCGTTCCGCCAAACGTTCGGCAATACGAACGAGGGAGGTACGTCTACCCTTCACCTTTTCCACCGCAAAGTTTCTGCCCTTTACGTCGGAAATAATAATCGGTTTGATATTCAAAAGACCGCCAAAGAAAGCGCTTGCCGCGCTAACTCTGCCCGCCGCTTTCATATACGTAAGCTTTTCGGGCGTAGCCTCTTGGTTTGCCTCCAATTTATGTTCTTCAATCCAAGCGGCAACCTCGTCAATGGATTTGCCCTCCGCGCGAAGTTGCGCCGCCGTAATAGCAAGCAAGCCGAGCGTACGCGCCGCCGTAAGCGAGTCTATACAAATAATCTTTGCGTCGGGATATTTTGCAAGCAACTCGTCACGAGCCTTAAAGCTTGCCAACACGGAGGCGGAAAGCGCCGACGAGCAGGAAATAGACAATACGTCGTTGCCTGCCAAAATTTCCTTTTCAAAAGCCTCTTCGTATTCGTTCCACGTGATTTGCGCCGTCTTAATGCGTACCCCGTTACGAATTTTTTCATAGAACGTTTCCACCTCTTCTTGCGACCAATCCAAATCGGCATAGCTCGTTTGTCCGTCGGTTACAAGATACATTTTCATATATTGAATATCATATTGAGCGCGTTCTTCTTTCGTCAAATCGCAACAAGAATCGGTGTAGATAACAAATTTTTTCATACATTTTCTCCTTTGCTTTTTTTAAGCTTTATACTATTTTACCTCTTTTTTTTCATATTGTCAAGAAAAAAACAAAAATTGTCACTTTTTTTCCGTTATAAGCCGCTTTCCCAAGCTTTTTTCGCATAAAAAAACCGCCAAAACGGCGGTTTTTTACTCTTTATGCAACCTCGTCAAACAATTCGTCGTCAAAAAAATCTTTTAACGAACCACCTAACGCGTGCGCAATAACAAAAATTCTATGTAATCCCACTTTGAGGTATTTCTCCCCAAGAATATTGTTTATCACCTTTTCGGGAAGACCTGTCTTTATCGCCAAATCCGCCACTCCTACTCCCTTTTCTTCCAATAACCGTTGTAAGCGCACGGCAATCGCCCTATTCAAATTCATTGTATTCTCCTTTCAAAAAAATAAGTGTCGTTTCTTGCGAAACGACACCATAGAGTATATCGTTTCGCAGGTTGTCACACCAAAAAATACGCCGCATCCGAAAAGACAGTTGTATCGCGAATTAGATATAGCCCTACCGAGGGTTATATCTTCTCAAAATGCGTGTATTCTTTTTTGATGTGACGAGCTTATTATAGCTTATTTATAAAAAAATGTCAATGAATTTTGAAATATTGATGAAATAAAGTCGTCGCACCGATTGTCGAATTTTGTAAACGAGCGAAAAAAACGGCCTACCCGTTTGGGTAAGCCGTCTTTGTTTGTTTTTATTCGCCTACAAATTAGTTGCGGGGCTTTTTGATATTAGCTTGCGCTGCGGAGAGGCGAGCGATGGGCACACGGTAAGGCGAGCAGGATACGTAGCTCAAACCGATTTCGTGGCAGAATTCGATGGACGAAGGGTCGCCGCCGTGTTCACCACAAATACCAAGGTGCATGTTGGGACGGATTGCTTTACCGCCTTCAACTGCCATCTTCATAAGTTTACCAACACCCGTCGTGTCAAGTCTTGCGAACGGGTCGGATTCGTAAATCTTGTTTGCATAGTAGGAAGGCAAGAATTTACCAGCGTCGTCACGGGAGAAACCAAACGCCATTTGCGTCAAGTCGTTCGTACCGAAACAGAAGAATTCAGCTTCTTTTGCAATATCTTCCGCCGTCAAGCAAGCACGGGGAATTTCAATCATCGTACCTACTTCGTAGGTAAGTTCTACGCCGCTTTCAGCGATAACTTCGTTAGCCGTCTTAACAACGATATCTTTAACGAACTTCAATTCTTTCGTTTCGCCCGTCAAAGGAATCATAATTTCAGGGATAAGCTTCCAATCGGGGTGCTTTTTAACAACGTTGATAGCTGCCTTGATAACCGCCTTCGTTTGCATAACTGCAATTTCAGGATAGGTTACGGACAAACGGCAACCACGGTGACCCATCATAGGGTTGAATTCGTGAAGACCAGCGATGATTTCTTTGATTTGGGAAACCGTCTTGCCTTGCGTGTTTGCAAGTGCAGCGATGTCTTCTTCTGCGGTGGGAACGAATTCGTGAAGAGGAGGGTCGAGGAAACGGATGGTTACAGGGTAACCGCCGAGTGCTTCGAACAAACCTTCGAAGTCTGCTTGTTGCATAGGTTCAATCTTTGCAAGAGCCGCTTCTCTTTCTTCTACGGTACCGAAGCAAATCATTTGGCGGAACCCTCCGATTCTTGCAGGGTCGAAGAACATGTGTTCCGTACGGCAAAGGCCGATACCTTGCGCGCCGAAAGCAACTGCTTGTTTTGCATCGTCGGGCGTATCAGCGTTCGTTCTAATGCCAAGCGCTTTGTACTTGTCAGCAAGTTCCATAATAC
>JAZRSE010000049.1:0-2353 GCA_045651305.1 Candidatus Scatosoma sp.
AGCCACATGACCATTCCTCAAATCCGCCCGATGTATCACGGGGATTTATCGAGAAAGAAAAACCTCGTAGAATACGGGTTCCGTATGCAGGCGGCGTACGATAACCGTCCGCTTACCTTCCCCGAATTCGACGCGCGCGTACCGCAAGTGGTGTACGTGTCCGCTACGCCTGCGCCTTACGAGCTTGAACAGGCAGGACAATGCGTCGAACAGCTTATCCGCCCTACGGGCTTGCTCGACCCTGAAATTACGATAAAACCGACGAAAGGGCAAATTGACGATTTGCTTTCCCAAATCAACGTCGTTACAAAGGACGGGGGCAGGGTTTTGATAACCACGCTCACCAAGAAAATGGCGGAAGAACTCACCGATTATTTGAAAGAACACGGCGTAAAGGTGAAATATATGCACAGCGATATCGACACGTTAGAGCGTATTGATATTGTCAACGGATTGCGCCTTGGCGAGTTCGACGTGCTTTGCGGCATTAACCTACTGCGCGAGGGGTTAGACTTGCCCGAGGTGAAATTGGTGGCGATTCTTGACGCGGATAAAGAGGGTTTTCTTCGAAGTGACACGTCGCTTATCCAAACGATTGGGCGCGCGGCGAGAAACGCCGAGGGGCGCGTGATAATGTACGCCGACGTGATTACCGATAGTATGAAACGTGCGATTGGGGAAACCAACCGTAGAAGAAAGGTGCAAGACGAATACAATAAAGCGCACGGTATCGTGCCTAAAACGATTGTAAAAGAAGTGAAATCGACGCTGAATATCACCAAGAAAGCGAAAGGCGACGAGATAAAAATGCAGGATATCCCCGACGAGATAGAGAAGTTGAAAGCGCTTATGAAAGTGGCAAGCGGTCAACTTGATTTCGAAAGGGCAATAGAGATACGCGAGAAAATAGCCGAATTGAAGATGAAACTTCGCAAGGCGGGAAAATAGGAATTATTATGCAAGAAGAGATTGTAATTAAAGGCGCAAAAGAGAATAACTTGAAAAATATCAACGTAACGATACCGCGCAACAAGCTTACCGTGTTGACGGGGCTTTCGGGCAGCGGAAAATCCACGCTTGCGTTCGATACCATTTTCGCCGAGGGGCAAAGACGATACGTAGAGAGCCTCTCTTCTTACGCGCGCCAATTTTTAGGGCAAATGGAAAAGGCTGACGTCGAGAGTATCGACGGGCTTTCGCCTGCGATTTCGATTGACCAAAAAACCACTTCGCGCAACCCCCGTTCGACGGTGGGTACGGTGACGGAAGTGTACGATTATTTCCGTTTGTTATTTGCTCGTATAGGCGTGCCCCATTGTCCTAAATGCGGACGGGAAATTCGCCGTCAAACGGTGGACGAAATTTGCGATAGAGTAATGTCGCTCCCCGAAGGCAGTAAAATTCTTGTCAACGCACCCGTAGTGCGCGGTAGAAAGGGCGAATACGTCAAAGAACTCAACGGTTATAAGAAAAGCGGTTTCGGCAGAGTAAAAATCGACGGCATCGTGTACGATTTACAAGAAGAAATCAAGCTGGAAAAGAATATCAAACACAACATTTCCGTCGTCGTGGATAGATTGGTGGTAAAGCCCACCGTGCAAAAACGTTTGACGGATAGTTTGGAAACGGCGTTAAAACTCGCCGAGGGGTTGGTGGTTATCGACCACGACGGGGAGGAAACATTGTATTCTATCAACTACGCCTGCCCCGATTGCGGAATTTCGATGGAAGAAATCGAGCCGCGTTTGTTCTCGTTCAATACGGTGTACGGCGCTTGCCCTACCTGTTCGGGGTTGGGTATGAAACAGTTTGTCGACCCCGATTTAATTTGTCCTGATAAGACGAAAACGCTCCGTGAAGGGGCTATGAAGGTTACGGGTTGGAATTTAGGCTCGCATACGATGTCGATGATGGAGCTTGCCGCCGTAGCCAAAGCGTACAACTTTTCGTTGGACGTGCCCGTGCAGGATTTGCCCAAAGAGGCGTACGATATCTTGATGTACGGCGCGGACGAACGCGTGGATATGGAATACAACACCCGTTCCTTTTCGGGGAGTTTCAAAAAGACGTGGGAGGGCTACGTCAACAACCTGCAACGCCGTTACGCCACCTCTACGTCGGACGGGGTAAAAAGCGATATCGAACGGCTTATGCACAGCGCGCCGTGTAACGATTGTAACGGCAAACGCTTGAAAAAAGAGGCGTTGTCCGTACACGTGGGCGGTAAAAATATTTGGGAGCTTTGCGAAATGTCCATTGACAACCTTTGCGTGTTTATGGACGAACTCAAAGCAACGCTTACCACAACCGAGCATTTGATTGCCGACGCCATTATCAAAGAAATCAACAACCG
>JAZRSE010000050.1:0-2271 GCA_045651305.1 Candidatus Scatosoma sp.
ATACCGTCCGTACCAGGCAAACGCAAGCAGGACTTGTTTTCGGGCAATACCGCTTTGGGCTCTACAAGGGTTTCCCCGTACAAGCCGTTGAAACTTCTTACGATTTCTCTTGCTTGTTCAAGCATAGGAAGTTGGTCTTCCCCAACGGGAACGGTGTTCGCTTTGAACGCCGTAATGTCCGCCGTTTGCGAAACGGGATAGGTCAAAAAGCCCATGGGAATAGAATTCTCGAAATTGCGGAGCTTTAACTCCGTCTTTACCGTCGGGTTACGTTCCAAACGGGAAAGGGTAACAAGATTCATATAATAGAACGTCAACTCGGTAAGCTGTTCGATATGCGATTGAATGAAAATCGTCGATTTTGCAGGGTCAAGACCGCACGCCAAATAATCAAGCGCAACCTCGGTGATATTCGCGCGCACCTTATCGGGGTTATCGAAATTATCCGTAAGCGCTTGCGCGTCCGCAATCATGATGTAGATTTTATCAAATTTGCCGCTGTTTTGCAATTCCACGCGGCGGCGGAGTGAGCCTACGTAATGCCCGATATGCAATTTCCCCGTAGGTCTATCCCCCGTCAAAATAATATTTTTCATACTTTTCTCCTTTTCGCGCATACTAACGGTATGAAGAATTTTCTTTTTATCGTTGCCGTATGCTTTGTTTTAACCGTATTTTGCGTGCTTACAAGCACCCACGTCTTGGATAAACACGCCAAAACGCCCGTTTTTACCACTCGTAAAGTGGAACGCGCGTTACCGAAATTACCTCACTTTGCGCCGTAGGTTTCGCGGTACTTGTACATGGCGGGAAGATGCTCCTTGCCTTCCACTACACCCTTTTCGATTGCGTCGATAATATCGTTCATGGTAACGACGGAATATACGTCGATACCAAATTCCTTCTTCGCCTCGCTCACCGCCGAAAGCTCGCTGTTGAGCGCTTTTTCCATGCGGTCAACGGAAATAATCATACCGACAACCTCTACCTTTGCCGCCGCTTCAAGCTTAGGCAAAATTTCCCTCAACGCCTTACCCGAAGTCATAACGTCTTCGATAATGATTACTTTTTCACCGTCCACAAGCTGTTTGCCTACGAAAAGACCGCCTTCGCCGTGGTCTTTTACTTCTTTTCTATCGAAACAGTAGTTCAATTCCATATCATATTTTCCATAAAGCGCGATTGCCGTCGCCACGGAAAGAGGAATCCCCTTATACGCAGGACCAACAAGGGTTTCCGCGTTCAAGCCGTTGTCGTGAATACAAGCGGCGTAATATTCGCCAAGCTTCGCAAGCTGTTTGCCCGTTTTGTAGTTGCCCGTATTGATAAAGTAGGGCGCGATTCTACCGCTTTTCAAGGTGAATTCACCAAAACGCAAAACGCCGTTGTCCACCATAAAGCGGATAAATTCTTCTTTGTAGGTATAAGCCATAATCTATTTACTCCTTCTTATTTTCCGTTTAATTGCAAAACGCCCGTAAGCTCGGACACGTTTGCGATATTGTGCTTATCGCACCAAGCGTTTAAGCCGTCGATAATCTTCGGCATTGCGTAAGGGTCGGTAAAGTTTGCCGTACCTACCTGCACCGCCGTTGCGCCCGCCATCAAAAATTCGATAGCGTCTTCCGCGCAAGTAATACCGCCCATGCCGATAACGGGGATTTTCACCGCCTGCGCCGCCTCGTAGACCATACGCACCGCGATAGGCTTTACGCCCGCGCCCGATACACCGCCCGTGTTGTTGGCGATAATCGGCTTGTGGCGTTCGATATCAATTGCCATACCCGTGAGGGTGTTGATGAGGGAAATACAGTCCGCGCCCCCCTTTTCCGCCGCCTTAGCGTTTGCCGCAATGCTTTCCACGTTGGGAGAAAGCTTGACGATTAAAGGCGTCTTTTTCAGCGCCTTTTTCGCTACCTTGGTAACCTCATACACCGATTCGGGCTTAATCCCGAACGCCATACCGCCGCTTTTGCGTTCGTCGCGATGCTTTCGACGTTGGGGGAAAGCTTGACGATCAAGGGCGTGTTCTTCGCGCCCTTTTTCGCCACGCGGGTAACCTGTTCTACCGATTCGGGCTTAATCCCGAACGCCATACCGCCGCTTTTCACGTTGGGGCAGGAAATGTTCAGCTCAATCATATCCACAAGCCCGTTCAAACGCGCGCAAATCTCGCGATAATCTTCGAGCGTTTTCCCCGCAACGTTCGCAATCACGCACGTCCCCGTTGCTTTGAGCCACGCCAAATCGTTTTCAATAAAATATTCCACG
>JAZRSE010000051.1:0-4478 GCA_045651305.1 Candidatus Scatosoma sp.
GCTGTTTGCAAACGCGTACGAACCGATTTCCGTTACGCTTGCAGGCACTACGAACTCGTCCGTGAGCGAGGTGTTCACAAACAAGAGTTTGCTCATATCCGCCGTATAGATAGCGCCGTTTTCTTCCGCATACAAGCTACCCGTGTATCCGTCCGCCAATTTAACGGTTACGTTATTGAAGGACAAGCCGCCCAAACGCAACGCCTCAAATACAAACGAATCGTTGATAGCTATTTCGGTGATACCGCTACCTGCGAACGCATTTTCGCCAATCGTACGGATAATTTCGTTGCCGAAATCTACCGAGAAACCGTTTCTCGTATTCAAACCGCAGTTTTCAAACGCTCTTGCGCCGATATCGAACTCCAACGCAACGCCGTTAGGAGAAAGGAATTTCACACCGCCCAAGTTGACGCAACCTGCAAACGCGCCCTCGCCGATATTCGGCGTGCTTAACGTGAGTTCCCCACGCAAGCCCGTGCAGTTCTTGAACGCCTCTTTACCGATTGCGGTGAATCTATCCGTCTTAATATCTTCAAGCCCGATACAGCCCTCAAACACGTTGTCGCCCATTACGAACGTACCCGAAAGGTCGATTTCCGCCAAGGAGGTACAACCCTTGAACGCTCTATGATACAACGTACCGAGGTTATTCATTTTTACAATTTCATTAAGGGAGGTACAACCAGAGAAACAGTCTTGCGCCACGGTAATCGTCTTGGCGTTGGTCAAGTCTATCTTCTCCAAATTCGTACAGTTTCTAAACGCGCCTGCGTGAATAAGCGCACAGTCCGCCCAGTCGATAGATTGGTCTACCACTTTATTGCCGCCCACAATCGTTTCACGATGTTTCGTCGATACGAAGTACACCGCTTCGAGCGCGGAACAGTTTTCAAACGCACCCTCTTGGATTTGTACGACGGAGGCAGGAATTACCACCACCCTTACGTTGTCGTTATCCTTAAACGCGTCTTCCCCGATATACATAATGTTCATATCGGTAGGAATCCACAAGATACCGTCGTTCGTGTCCGTGCTATACCCTACGCCGTTATATTTGTTCAACGTGTAGTTGCTTACGTTAAATTCGTTTACGACGTTGAGCGTAACCGTTGCTACGTTCATCGTAGGCACGTTGCCGCGATAGAGTTTCGCCTCGATTGCCACCGTACCCTTTTTAAGCGTCTTAACGTTGCCGTTTTGGTCTACCGTCGCTACGCTTTCGTCATAGCTCTTCCAAACAACGGTGTAGCCCGTCAAAGGATGATACCAAGGGTCGGTTAAAAGTTGCAACTGGAAGTCTTGCCCAGGGTTAACGTCCACCCTGCCCTCTGCTTTTGCAAGCGCCTCGCCCGACGTCTTGATAACGCCAAGGGAGATGGCGGGTTCGGACAACGATTTTTTCTTATTGGAAACGGTGACGTTAATCTTTTGTACGCCGCCCTTTCTATTGCTGACGGAAATCGTTGCTTTACCTGCGGAAAGACCTACGATTTCGCCGTCTTTCACCGCCGCTACCAACGGGGAATCGCTCGTCCAAGAGAAGTTTGCAATGGACGCGTCGCTGTCGTGTACCAATTTTACTTTATGCGTGCCGTAAATATCAAGGTTGATATCGCTTTCCCCTTCTGCCAAAGCAAAATCGCCGTTTTCAGGGAGTTGGGTGGAATGCATCGTATCCAAATCGAGTTGATACAAACAGCTATTTACAGCATAGTCGTCGATTTGTACGTACAACTGATTGCCGTATTGTTCGTAAATGTCCGTAATTTCAATAGATACCGTCGTCGTGCCGTTCTTCGATTGACTTCTTACGGGCGTTGCGTAATCGGTTGCAAGCTGCAATACGAGCTCGCCTTGCGAATTGGTCTTGGGATAGCAAAGCATAATCGCTTGTGCGTAGTGGTTATCGTACACGTCCAAATCGAGATAAATGCTTTGTTTTTCCTTGCCGTTGCTATCCTTAATCGTCTTATAACGCACGCGTGCGTCTTGCAATACGGGCGCGTCGTAGTCTACCGTAAAGGTGAACGAATATTCCCCTCTCATATTGTTGGGGTTTGCACCCTCGGGAAGATTGGGGTCGTCCGCAAACACGGTGTACACGTCGGGGTCGTTCATATAGAACGTGAAATCCATACGGTATTGACCGTTTGCAAGCAAGCCGTATTCTTCGGGGTAAAGTTCTACCTCTACGTTACCAGGAACGGCTTGACCGCCACCTGCATACGCTTTACCTACACGGTTGATTTCTTTATCCACGAACACCGCCTCGCCCGTTTCTTCGTTGATAAGCGAGTAGGTTACCAAACGCGCGTTACGGAGCAAGCCTGCATATACCGCCTTAATACCCGTCGACGTGAGATAGTTTTCCGTATTGTCTTCGCCGTAGTAGTTGTTGTAACGGGAAATAGCGTTATACTTCTCGTCCGTGTAAACGGGGTCGTCGTTTTCGTCTACAAGGTAAACGTAGCTACCCATAGGCAAAATGTATTTTTCGTTATAGTAAATGGAGTACGGTTGCGTTGCCCATACGCTTGCTTGTTTCTTTTCGGAATCTTCCAAGCTGGGGTCTGCCTCGTCTTTCGCCACTTCGTACGCGGTGTAGTCGAGCATTGCCGAGCCTTCCCAATCCCCGTGGAAACCAAGGAAAGGAATACTCAAATCGCATTGACCTTCGCTTGCCGATTTTAATTGCAAGAAACCTTCAAGATACATACCGTTGGGGAAGTTCTTTTCGAAATATTGCAATTCTTCGTTAGAAAGGTTCAATTCCACGCTAATCGTCAACGTTTGACCTGCGTCTACCGTGATTTGTTTGCCGTCGAGTTTATCGTTGTTTACGTACCACTCCGCCGCAACGTCGTCAAGCATATACGCTTGTTCCGCAACGGCAAGTCCGCCCGATTCCACCGTTTCCGTGAAGAAGAGGTGGCTGGTGGTAAAGTTCAACGCGCTTGCGCCAAAGTTACTAATCTTAAAGGTAAGTTTTTCTTTGGAAATTACGCCCGTGGTTTGAGGGTCGTCGCCAATTTCAAGTTTCGGGCGGTAATCGCTATCCGCGTTGTCCACCCAAAGGTATGCCGACGTGTTGTTGATAACGTTGTCAAGGCTGCCCAAACCTGCGCCTTGTTTTCTCGGCGAGTACGGTCTGCCGCCCTTATCGCGTACCGTCGTTGCCGTACTCATAATAAGTTGGTTGGCAAGACGATTGATAAGCACGGGGTTCACGTTGCCGTTTTCGCTAACGAGTTCGCTCAACACCGCATCCGTTTTAATATAGTTGCGGATAATTGCCATAACGCCTGCCATATTGGGCGACGCCATCGACGTACCGCTTTGTTCGCCGTAACCGCCGGGAACGGTAGAGGTAATTTCGCCGCCGTGCGCCGTGATTTCGGGTTTCAATTTCAAATCGTGCGTAGGACCCCAAGAGGAGAATTCGCTCATAAAAGGACCTGCGGACGTGTCGCGGCAAATTTTAATTTTACCAACGGGGAGCGTAGGCAAGTTTCCGTTCGTATCACGGAGCGCGTCAATAAGCGCTTTGCCCGATTCCTTATCAATGGATACGGCAGGGATACGCATATTGTCTTCAATTTCGCCAAGGTTCATACGGATAAGACCTGCAACGTTGTTATAAACGATGATAGCGTCCGCACCCATACGCTTTGCCATTTGCACTTTTTCTTGGAAGGTGGATTCACCACGTTCTACAAGCGCAATAGACAAAATGCCTGCCGCTCTGTTTGCCTTAAATTCGTCGGTGATTGCTTTGGAGTAATGCCCCATCGCACCCGTACCAGGGATAACGACGTATTCCGCAACCAATTCCGTTTGATTGCTATCGCCAAGCATTTGCCCAACGAAATCGAACGGGTTGCTGTTTTCGTCGCGGGATTCTTCGAAGAATACGTAGCTGTTTTCTTCGCCGTTTTTATCAAGCCCAATCATATAGGGCGATTCTTGACCGCTAATACTTGCAACGGAGAGCGCCGACGCAAACGTGGAGGGCGAACCTACCGTGCTCGAATCGGGGTTTTGTTTCAAGTTCGTACCGAATACGCCGCCGTAGCCCGAACTGTAATCGTTACTTGCCGCGCAAACAAGGCTTATACCCTCGTCCGCAATCGCCTCGTACACGGCGTTGAGCATTTCACCCTCGTCGTCCCCGTCGTTCGTCGTCGAGAAACCGCACGAAGTACCAAGCGACATATTGATAACGTCTACTTCAAGCTTAACGCAGTCTTCCAAAGCCGCGATAATGTTTTCCGCCTCTGCACCGCCAAGTTCGGGGTCTTCCAAATCGTCGGTGAATACTTTACAAATAACGAGCTGCGAATCGGGTACTACCCCTCTAAATTCTTGGTCGATTACGTCGTTGCCGTCCTTGTCGGTATAACCGCTTGCGTTATAACCGCCGATAATACCTGCAACGTGCGTACCGTGGTTGGAATAGGAGGGATATACGTCGGGGT
>JAZRSE010000052.1:0-2717 GCA_045651305.1 Candidatus Scatosoma sp.
AAGGAGCATATCGAGGCTCTTCGCGTCGATTTGCATAACTGCTTCTTGTTCGGTAATCATACCTTCGTCAATCAAATCGCAAGCAATCTTGATTGCAGCAGCAGCCGTTCTCTTACCGTTACGGGTTTGTGGCATATAAAGTTTTCTATCTTGGATGGTGAATTCCATATCTTGCATATCACGGTAGTGATTTTCAAGAATGTTGCAAACTTTAAGGAATTGTTCGTATGCTTCGGGGAATACTTCTTTCATTTGTGCGATGGGCATCGGGGTACGTACACCAGCAACAACGTCTTCACCTTGTGCGTTGGTCAAGAATTCACCCATAAGGCCCTTTTCACCCGTTGCAGGGTCACGCGTGAACGCAACACCCGTACCGGACGTTTCACCCATGTTACCGAACGCCATCATTTGTACGTTTACTGCGGTACCCCAGCTGTAAGGGATATCGTGGTCCATACGGTAGATGTTTGCACGGGGGTTGTCCCAAGAACGGAATACTGCTTTAACAGCTTCGAAAAGTTGTTCTTTCGGGTCGGAAGGGAAATCTTTGCCGAGTTGCTTTTTGTATTCTGCCTTGAATTGGTTTGCAAGGTTCTTCAAGTCGTTTGCGTCAAGTTCAACGTCTTGCGTAACGCCCTTTGCTTCCTTCATTTCGTCGATAAGTTTTTCGAAGTATTTTTTACCAACTTCCATAACTACGTCGGAGAACATTTGGATAAAGCGACGATAGCAGTCCCAAGCCCAACGAGGGTTACCCGACTTTTCAGCGAGCGTGTTTACAACTTCTTCGTTCAAACCAAGGTTGAGGATGGTGTCCATCATACCGGGCATGGACGCACGTGCACCCGAACGAACGGATACGAGCAAGGGGTTTTCCTTGTCGCCGAACTTCATGCCGCAAATGTTTTCCATCTTTTCGATGTATTCCATAATTTCAGCTTGAATAGAAGGGTTGATTTGTTTGCCGTCTTCATAGTATTGCGTACAAGCTTCCGTAGAAATCGTGAAACCTTGGGGTACGGGAAGACCGATGTTGGTCATTTCCGCAAGGTTTGCGCCTTTACCGCCGAGGATTTCACGCATTTTCGCATTACCTTCGGTGAAGAGATAGCAATATTTTTTTGCCATAGTGTTATTTCCTCCAAGAATTATTTTTTCTTTTTATCCTATTTTTCGATAGCGTTTGCCAATTTTCTTTCCCTTATAGGGAACAACTGCATTACGCCATACACCATTGTAATACAAAACGCAAAAAATATCAAGCCTTTCAAACAATATTTTTGCATTATTTTTTGTAATCGTTCGATTTTTTTATAAAAAATTAGAGCGTAGCCGTTTAGACTACGCCCCTTTTTTCTCAATACATTTTATAAAACGCTTTTTCGCCCGATAAGAGCTCTTCGTCGAGCACCCACTCTCCGTTCTTTTTCGCTACGCCAAATTGGCACTCCTTCGCCGTTTCGTTTTCACGCTTGTTTTCAAACGTTTCGACGTGGGCTTTTCCAACTTTTCTTTGTTCTTCTATTCGTTATTCTTCCGCCGATTTACGTTTTTTGATACAATGCCCGATAACCGAAACCACCAAAAGCAGAGTGGAAAATATCACCGCGCAAATAGGTCTTACCAAGCTCGTTTCCAACATATCCGGCGAAAACGGTTCTACATACGCAAACGCCTCTTGCACGTGTTTCCACGCCGATGCGTTTTCCACCAAGCATATCACCGAACATACCACGCAAAGCACGGACGTTGCGATTGCCCAAAACTTCCCTTTCCCTACGATTCCTTTCAAATTCGCCCCAATGCAAATCCCCGCAAAAACGAGCGTGAGCAAAAGGCAAATTTCCGCTACCGTATTCGAAAAACAAGTCCAATACATTTCTTGGCTAATCAGCGTATAGGTTGTGTCGTTCTCAACCAACACGCCGAACATACTCAATATTTCCACGTTCGCAAGCGGGAAGCTCATCAACGTTTCCACCGTCGTTTCGCCTTCCACTACTATCGTAAAGCCCGCGTTTTTCATCACGCCGAACACGACGGAAGCAAACGCCACGCCGATAACAGAAAGTGCCGTCGCAAGTGCAAAGTTCTTCGTAAGCAAACTCTTGCCCTTTTGCAAAGCGTTTTCGATAAAACGGCAAACAAAGTACACGCCGAGAAAGATAGCGCAAAGGACAATCCCCGCTTTCGTCGCCCCATTGTAGGTTATCAAATTAGAAAACTCTATTATTCCGCTTGATGGTACGCTCGTATTATGTAATCCTACAAACGCCGTCGCGCCGACGATATACGCAAGCATCGTCGCAACAGCCCAACCGCCCGCTCTCTTTTGCGTATAGCCGAGCAAATTTCTCACGTAAATCACCACCGAAACAATGGCAAATACGCAAACGCACAACAGCGAAAGTGCCGAAATCACCGTGCCGAATATCCCGATTGCAAGCGATTCCTTTTCTATATATTGCACGATAAAATCGATTGCTACCAATTCGCTAAAATCCGTCGCCTTTAACTCTTTATAAAAATCGCCAAAATAATAGAACAGCGTTTCACTTTCACTCTCGACACGCCCCGCAATGCCCGACTTTACGCCGATTAAGAATACAAAAATCAAAGCGAACAACACGCCGAGCATCGCCACACCGCCCGTTATCAAGGAGGCGATTTTTTTTGTCGATTCGGGTTGTACACCATTATTATTCGCCTTTTTG
>JAZRSE010000053.1:0-4803 GCA_045651305.1 Candidatus Scatosoma sp.
CGACCGCGCGTACGATACCTATTCCCGTATCGGCGTCAAGGACGGCAACGCCCTTGTCTATTCCTCAGACAGCGGAGCGTGTATCGGGCCGAACGGGCTGACGGATATGGACTTATTCTTGGAAAAGAACTTAAAGGGAAGAGAAATTTATATCCCCGAAACGCTCAACGTCGCTCTTATGGAAACGGACAAGGGCATCGAGATTGAGGTGGATTGCGATAAAGAGGGTATTTTGGAAGAGGCAGGTATTTATTACGCCGAGGCGGACGTAAATACCAAGTGCGGTTATCGCGATTGGCAACGTATATATAAGGCGGACGGTAAATCGGTAAAAGACGGAAAAGTAAGCTATACCGTAAAACCTTTCGAGGGCGCAACGGCGGTGTTCGTGTTTGCTTATGCAAAATATATCAACGGTTTCCGCGTGTCCTCCAAGATAACGGCAAAACGCCTTTCCAACCCCAACCCTGCCGCGGTAAAGGGAAGAATGCTCTTTTCGGGCAAGGAAATGGATACCATATCCGTTGCCTCGTATAAGGAATATGCGATTGGTGAAATATTCTTGGAAAAAGAATTTTTGCCTAAACAGGTAAGCGGTTACGCGGGGGTAAAGGGCGCGTATTCGGTGGGCGGTATTAAGACGTTCAAAATCAGTTCGCCTACCTATACACCGGCGGAGAACGCTCTTCTTACCTTCGACGCGTACTTCGCGCAAACGCATCGTTTGAAAGTGTCGGTGGACACGGGCGAGGCGGGCAAGGATTTCGAGCGTTACACCTGCGAATTTGAGGTGAAAGGCGGCGGAAAGTGGAAACGCATTATCTTGAAAGCAGGGGATTTCAAAGGTGAAATCAGCTCGATGCCGTTAAAGAATTTCTTGGACGGGAAATCGCTTGCGTTTGTTTGCGCGGACGAAGAAACGGAATTTGCTATCACCAATATTCTTTGGCTATAACAAAGGAAGAGAATATGTACGGCGTAAACGAGATATTGACGATGAAAAAACCGCATCCGTGCGGTGGAAAGGATTGGGAAGTGGTGCGCGTGGGCGCGGATATTAAACTTCGCTGCGTTACTTGCGGAAAGTTTGTCAACCTCACGAGGGACGAAATAAAAAAACGTGTAAAATCGGTTAAAAAGGAAGAGGGTAATGTCTTATAAAAGCTTGAAAAACACAAGTCTTTACGAAGAGCGTTTTGGCTTTAAGGAACGGAATTCGTCATTTCGTTACCTTATCGTATTGTTTGCGTTATTTTTGCTTGTATTCGGCACGCGTATCTATTTTGCCAAGACGTTCGGCGGCGTGGTGGTAGACGGGGAGTCGATGCAAAACACCTTGCAAAGCGGACAACGCCTATTGATGCGTCCAACGGACGATAGGCATAAAGCGGATTATTTTGACGTTATCGTCGTGTACGTGGGCGACTATCCGGAATTCCAAGGCGAAAACGAACCCGACTATTTGATTAAACGCCTAATTGCCAAGGGCGGCGATAAGGTGTATTGCAAGGAAGGTCAGGTGTACGTGCAGTACGGAGGCGTGGGGGAATACGTTCCGCTTGACGAACCGTACGCCCATTATATGTTTGGCAAAGGCACGTATAGCTTTGACGAATACGAGGTGAAAGAGGGCGAGGTATTCTTTTTAGGGGATAACCGCCAAAAGAGTATGGATAGCCGTTACGGCGAAACGAACGGTTCGAGATTGAAAGATAGGCTTTATAAAGAAGAGGACGTTTGCGCTATCGTACCCGATTGGGCGATAAAATACGATAACGTGTTAAACTTTTTCTTCTTTCCGTCCAAATAAAGGGCGAAACATAAATATTAAATTGCAAAAAATAAGGAGAGCATTATTATGAAAGTTAGAATTACATCGGACAGTACTTGCGATTTGGGCGAGCTTGCAAAAACGCGCGATATCGCTATTTTGCCTTTACAGGTAAACTTGGATGCAAAAGCGTATCGTGACGGCGTGGATATTACCCCCCAAGACATTTTCAATTTCGTTGCGGAAACGAAGATTTTGCCCAAGACCAGCGCTCCTAGTATCGGCGAATACGAAGACTTTTTCAAAAGAGAATTAGAAAACTGTGACGAAGTTGTCCACTTCAACATTTCCACGAAAGCGTCCGGCTCGCACAACTTTGCAAAAGAGGCGGCTAAATCGTTTGACGGCAAGGTGCGCGTAGTCGATTCGAAAGCGCTTTCTTCCGGTCAAGGCTTGCTCGTATTGAAAGCGGCGGATTTGCGTGACGAGGGCAAGACGGGTGAAGAAATCGAAAAGGCGGTTTTGGAAATTCGTGAAAGAATTAACACCTCTTTCGTTCCCGACGCGCTCGACTATTTGCATAAAGGCGGCAGATGTTCGGGTATGACGATGTTCGTTGCAAACGCGTTGAAAATTCACCCGAAAATCGTGATGGTAGACGGGCAGTTGCAACAAGGCGGCAAGTATCGCGGCGCAATGACGCGTTGTATCGCGCAATACGTAGCCGATTTGAAAGAGATGTATCCTTCCTACGATAAATCCCGTTGCTTTGTAACCCATTCCAGCGCGGATAGCGAGCTTGTAGAAGTGGCAAAAGAAAAGGTGAAAGAACTTTTCGAATTCGACGAAATTATCGAATCGGTTGCAGGTTCGATTATCACGAGCCATTGCGGTCGAGGCACGCTTGGCGTACTTTTCGTATATAACAAATAATTTGAGAAAAAAACATAGAGGAAGTATTTATGATATCCGTTTATACCGACGCCGATTATCTTGCGGCGTATAAACAAAAAAAGCGCGTTTTTACGGGCTTTATGCTTGTGACGTTTGCATACCTTGCCTTGTGTATAGCTATGCTCGTTTACCATATTACGTTGCCGTATGCGTCTAAATTGGACGCAATACCCAAGGTAATCACTTTCGTTGCGACGGCAGGGTACGTCGTATTCCTTTTCCCGTATATGGGCATTAAGTATTCGCGTATTCGCAGATACAATAAAATGCTCTTTTACGTAGGCGAGGGTATGAAGATGGAGGAAAGCAACTATTTCTACACCTTCCGTACGAAGAACTTACAAAAAGACCATATCGACGTAATCGGTTGTGCGTTTGAAACGTGGAGCAAGAAGCGCCAAGAGTGGTTGGAGCGCGAGGTGTATTTCGACATGGAAAAGCCTTCGCCTGAAATTGAAAGCGGGGATTACGTCCGCTATATTTCGCAAAGCAATTTCCTTGTACAGTACGAAATTTTAGAAAAGCACGCGTATGAGTTTAGCGAATACGAAGAGGTAGACGAAGACGAGGAACCCCAAGACGAAACGACGGAAGAAGGAGAAGAGGAATGAGAGCGGTTGTTACTGTAACGGGTAAAGACAAGACGGGCATTATCGCCAAGGTGAGCAACTTCCTTTGGGAAAAGGGCGCGAATATCGAGGATATTTCGCAAACGATTTTAGGCGAATATTTCGCTATGATTATGATTGTGGACATTTCGGGCGCAAACGTGGAGCTTGCAAAGCTTGCAACGGAGTGTATGGAATTGGGCAAACAAATCGGTATGTCTATCTATATGCAGCACGAAGATATTTTCAACGCTATGCACAACGTATAACGGGGGAAAAGAAATGTTTAGCAATAACGACGTATTAGAAACGATTGCTATGGTGGAGAAAGAGCATTTGGATATCCGCACGATTACGATGGGGTTATCCCTCTTTTCCTGTATCCGCGACAGCGCGGAAGAAACGGCGCAAAAGGTTTACGATTTGGTATGTAGAAAGGCGGAAAATATCGTAAAGACGGCGGCGGATTTGTCGGGTGAATACGGTATTCCTATCGTCAACAAACGCGTTTCGGTGACTCCCGTATCCTTGATTACGGCGGCGTTCCCTGAAAAATCGCCGTTGGTGGGCAAAGCGCTTGACAATGCGGCAAAAACGTTGGGGATTGATTTCCTCGGCGGCTATTCGGCGCTCGTGCATAAATCGACGGCAGACTACGAGAGAATATTTATTCAAACGATTCCCGAAGTGCTTGCCACCACCGAGCGTCTTTGCGCCTCGGTAAACGTAGGCTCTACCAAATCGGGTATCAATATGGAGGCGGTAAAGCTTTTGGGCGAAACGTTCAAGCGCGCGGCGGAGCTTACGAAAGATAAGGACGGCATTGGCGCGGCGAAGTTGGTTGCCTTTTGCAACGCGGTGGAGGACAACCCGTTTATGGCAGGCGCTTTCCACGGCGTAGGCGAGGCGGACACCGTCGTCAACGTAGGCGTTTCGGGCCCGGGCGTTGTAAAACACGCTTTGGAGCAAATTCCAAACGCCGATTTAACGGACGTTGCCGAGCAAATTAAGCGTACGGCGTTCAAGATTACGCGTGCAGGTCAGCTCGTTGCAAAAGAGGCGGCAAAACGCTTAAACGCGCAGTTTGGTATCGTCGATTTGTCCCTTGCGCCCACCCCTGCGATAGGCGATTCGGTGGCGCAAATCTTGGAAGAGATGGGCATCGAAACGGTAGGCGGACACCGCACGACGGCGGCGCTTGCGCTTTTGAACGACGCGGTGAAAAAAGGCGGCGTTATGGCAAGTTCGAGGGTAGGCGGACTTTCGGGTGCGTTTATCCCCGTTTCCGAGGATATCGGTATGATACGCGCGGCGCAAAAGGGTGCGATTACGTTGGATAAACTCGAAGCGATGACGTGCGTTTGCAGCGTGGGTTTGGATATGATTGCTATCCCCGGCGACACGCCCGCTACGACCATTTCGGCAATGATAGCGGACGAGGCGGCTATCGGTATGATTAACAACAAAACC
>JAZRSE010000054.1:0-4796 GCA_045651305.1 Candidatus Scatosoma sp.
CGTTCTTCATAACGTTGGTAGCGGTGTTACCCTTAACGCCGGGTTCAGCTTCGATAACCTTCAATTCAACGAAGTTTTCGGGTTCAACCGAGAATGCTTTGCCGTAAAGGAACTTCACGGTAACCATATCGTTTTCCTTGATATACTTAAGCGCGTCTTCTACTTGATCGAAGGTAAGGTTTTCTTGGTTCCATTCTTCGTCCACGAATACGTAGAATTCGCCGTCGAAATAGGAATACGTCATCTTCTTCGTTTCAACGGAAGCCGTTTCAAGCTTTGCGGTGGGGTTGAACGTTTCGTTGGACAATACTTGTCCCGTAACAACGTTTTTCAACGTACATCTAACGAACGCCGCGCCCTTACCGGGTTTTACGTGTTGGAAATCGGTAACGGTGTAAACGCCGCTCTTGTATTCGAAGGTAACGCCTTTACGAATATCGCCTGCCAAAATTTGTGCCATACAATTTTTCTCCTTATATGCTTATATAATTTTTTTCTTTTTATAAAATGATAAGGTTTTTGTCCGTTTTAGACATAAAACTCTTCACTTTTCCATCTATTAACGCAACGGTGTCCTCTATGCGAATACCGTACTCGCCTGCTTTATACACCCCAGGCTCGTCCGAGAAAACCATCCTGTTTTCTATCACTTTATCGCTCCTAGGACTAATCGCAGGTTTTTCGTGAACGTTCAAACCGATGCCGTGCCCAAGAGAGTGGGTAAACAATTCGCCATACCCGTTTTCTTTCAAGTATTCTCTTGCGATTGCGTCCGCCTCTTTGCCCGTCATACCTGCAACGATACGCTCCTTTGCAAGCTCGTGCGCACGCAAAACGTGGTTGTACGCCCTCTTAAATTCTTCGTGCTTATTATCGTCCCCGAACAAGAACGTACGGGTGATATCCGAGCAGTACCCGTCCACTTTGCAACCAAAGTCTATCAAAATTTCATCGCCAAAGCAAAGCTTTGTATTGCCCGTTTCGTGGTGGGGAACAGCCGCGTGCGCGCCGAAAGCAACAATCGTTTCAAAGGAAAGACCTTGCGCACCCAACTTTCTCATATTGTATTCGAGAAGAGCCGCCACTTCCGTTTCCGTCATACCCTCTTTGATTTGCGGCAAAAGCAACAAAAACGCGTCTTCCGCAATCTCGCACGCTCTTTCGATACGGGAAAGTTCCCAATCGTTTTTCTTCTCCATAAGCGAGGACAATTTCTCGTCTACGTCAACGAGCTTAACGCCGATTTTTTCAAGCTGTAAAAAGTCTGCGTGTGACGTTTCGCCAAACGAAATTGCCACCGTTTGATACTTTTTAAGAATATCCGCCTTCGTCTTACCTGCATAAAGCGTAGGCGTGACTTCCGTGCCTGCAAACAGCTTTTCAGCCGCCTCGATATAACGGGAATCGGTGTACAGCGTAACGCCGTCCTTATCTACGACAACCGAGCCGTCCTCCGCATCGAAACCCGTCACGTAACGCATCAAATAACCGCAAGTAACGTATAATGCGTCCGCCGTATCGCATAAAGCAGCGAATATCTTTTTTCCGTTCGTTTGTATCATAGATACCTCTCACCCTCTATTTTAGCAAAATTTTCTTCGTTCGTCAAGTATCCGTAGCAATTTTCCCTTGTATTTACAAGGGGAATTTTACATTTTCTTACAAACTTTGATAAATCCTCTTCATTTCCGCCGCCTCTTCCGCCTGTTTGCCGTCCGATTCGCTAACGATATACGGTTTCAAATCAAGCTGTTTAAGGGCGAGGGCAAGAGGCAAAAACTCGGGCCCGTAAACCTCGTCGGCAAAGGTCAAATGTTTCACTTCCCCTTTCGCCGAATACATAATTTTCGAGAAATGCACGTGAAAATTCTTCATACGCTCGTAGCCAAGTTCCGCTATCATATATTCCAAACGGCTCTTGTAATCTTCCACCGTTTTCAAAGAGCCTTGCTCTCTTGCGTTGATATGCCCAAAGTCTACGCACGGAACATAAAAGGGCGCGATTTTGCAAAAGGAAGTGATTTCTTCCACCGTGCCGATTTGCGCCAATTTACCCATCGTTTCGGGGCAAAATTTCATATCTTCCATACCGTTAAGCGCGATATATTCCGCCAAAATTTTCAAGCGTTCTTCCGTTTTATCCACCGCCTCAAAACGAGTAGCTTTCCCTTGCGCCGCAGGGTGAAAAACAATCCGCTTGCCCCCCATAAGCTTGCAAGCGCGCGCGCTATCCAAAACGTAGCCGTACGATTTTGCCGCCATTTCGTCGTCGGGGTTGGCAAAGTTGATAAAATAGGGCGCGTGCACGGAAATTTCCACTCCCTCGTCGGCAAAAGCCTCGCCAATAGAAATCGCTTTCGCCTCCGTTATGCGCACCCCTCTTCCAAAGGAATACTCAAAACAATCGAGCCCTCTATCCTTAACGAATTTTGCCGCCTCTTCGGTGTGGGAATACCCCTCCGCGTAAAAACTTTCGCAGTTTCCGCTTGGCCCGAATTTAATCATTTGCACGTACCTCTTCTAAATCTTTTTTCAGTTGCGAAACCAACCCGTCTACGCCGTCGAATTTGACAATTTCCCGAAGAAAACGAACGAACTCCAATTTCAGCTTTTTGCCGTACAAATCGCCTACAAAGCCGTCGAAATACGTTTCCGTCCACACGTTATTATCGTCAAACGTCGGCCTTGCGCCGTAGTTGGTAATGCCTTTATATTCTTTTCCGTCAATCGTCGCGCGCGTTTCATACACGCCCTTTTTCAACGGATATTTGCCGCTTGGATAGGCGATATTCGCCGTAGGAAAACCAAGCGTTTTGCCCACCTGTCTATCCTTTTTCACCTCGCCCAAAAGGAAAAAACGTTCGCCAAGCAAATCGTTCACCGTTTGCATATCCCCAAAAGAGAGGTGCTTTTTGATTATGGTAGAGCTTATCTTTTCCCCGTTCTTTTGCAACAATTCCACAATTTCAACAGGGGTATTCGTCGTTTGTTTTAACGTTTCCGCCGTGCCTGCCGCGCTTTTACCAAAACGGAAATCGTCACCGCAAATAAAGGCTTTGGGTGAAAATTTCTCTTCCAATAACGAGGCGAACGTTTCGGGCGAATAGTCTTTGATTTCCGCAAAAGGCAACTCGAATAAAAAATCCACCCCCACCGATTGAAACGCTAAAACCCTTTCTTCCTGCGTAAACAGGCTCTCGCCTGCCTTACCGCCGACAATGGTCATTGCGCCTATCGGCAAAGCGTATTTTTTTGCGCGCTCTACCAGCGTTTTATGCCCTGCGTGCAAGCCGTCGAAACCGCCAAGCAGCATAACGCAACCGTTATCCATATTCGATTGTCCGTTAAGCCACAAGGTTTTTAACATAATTTCGTCTTTGCCTTTGCCTTGCCGTCAACAACCTCGGCAATGCCGTAAAATTTATCCTCTTTGTAGATTTTGTACAAGCCGTCTTTTTCGGCTACTTCCACCATAACGCCGTTGTAGAAACGCTCCGCTTTCTTGCCTTGCAAATCAAGCACGGGATAGGAAAGCGTCTTTTCCGTGGGGATAACGTATTGTTCCAATTCCTCTACGGGCAAGTCTTTTTCCAATAGCGAATACGGAATAGCTTGTCCTATCTCGAAGATACCGCTTTTCGTACGGCGCAAAGCGCTCATAACCGCACTCGTACCCAATTTCTCCGCAATATCCCTGGCAAGCGAACGAATATACGTACCGCCCCCACAGTTGATTTTGATTTGAAAGGTGTTTTCCCTTTCCGCTTTCCCAAGCAACTGCATACCGTAAATATGCACTTGTTTGGCAGGAAGTTCAAACTCCACCCCTGCGCGCGCCAAATCGTAGCCACGCTTGCCGTTGACGTTTTTCGCGCTATACTTGGGTGGCACTTGCATAATATCCCCGAAAAAATCGGGCAATACGTTTGCAATTTCTTCCGCCGTAGGAATACGTCCGCCGTAAACCAATTCACCCGTAATATCCAGCGTGTCTGCGCTTACACCGAAAGTGAATTCCGCAATATATTCTTTTTCCTTTTCCAAGAAATAGTCGAACAGCCTCGTCGCATTGCCAACGCCGATGGGCAACACACCGCTTGCAAGCGGGTCTAACGTGCCCATATGTCCGCAAGGCGTACCCGTAAGCCATTTGCATTTGTTCACCACCGTACTCGACGTGATGCCACTCGGCTTATCCACGTTGAAAAAGCCGAGCGTTTGGATTTTTCCTTCTCTTTTCACGTCGCCACCGATTAACGCAGCTCGATACCGAGCTTGAATTTAAGGTTACCCAAAATCTTCTTAACGAAGTTATCAAGCGTTTCGGGCGTGAACGCCTTTTCCGCTGTCATATCGGGCGTAAAGGTCAAGGTGAACGCCATACTCTTCTTACCTTCAGGCACTTGACCGCCACGGTATACGTCGAACAGAACGGCTTTCGTCACGTACTTGCAAGAATGAAGAAGTACTTCTTCAATTTGCGCGCAGGTCAAGCCCTCGTCCGCAATCAACGCAAGATCTCTGTCAACCGCAGGGAATTTAGGAAGGTTGGTATATTTTACGTTGTCGTCTCACGCCTCGTCCAAAGCGTCCAAATCCAACTCACCCAAGTACACCTTCTTATCAAGACCGAGCGAAAGGGCGATAGCAGGGTCGAGTTCACCGATTTCCCCCACCACCGTTTTCCCCAGCAACACGCTTGCGGAAACACCGGGATGCAAATACGTTTTTTCCGCGCGTACGTAAGAGAGGGGCAAATGGAATACTTCTGCAATTTTCTCCACTGTGCCTTTAAT